>NZ_JBBMET010000006.1:0-234154 GCF_040096425.1 Lachnospira sp. CLA-JM-H23 | reverse complement strand
TCATTAATCTTTCTGCACACTTCTCTCTAATCTCTTTACATACTTGTCATTAATCTTTCTGCACACTTCTCTCTAATCTCTTTACATACTTGTCATTAATCTTTCTGCACACTTCTCTCTAATTCCTCGCTTCTTAACATAAAAGGGACTGCCGCCTCAGACATAATCTATATAATACGCAGGTTAATACAACATTTCCTGACTTCCTACTATATAAATAATGCTTCGTGCTACAGCCCCTTTTAGCGACTTACTATGCAGCTATAATCTTGACAATGATAATAACTCCAAGGTACAGAACCATACTGATATAGGCAATTCTGTCTCTCTTTTCATATTTTAAAGGCTTCATCTTTGTCCTACCCTCTGAACCGTGATAACATCTTGCTTCCATAGCCATTGCAAGCTCATTGGCTCTTCTGAAGGCTGACACAAATAACGGAACAAGTATTGGAACCATTGCTTTGGCTCTCTTTATAAGACTTCCATTCTCAAAATCCGCACCTCTTGCCATCTGTGCTTTCATAATCTTATCAGTTTCTTCTATAAGTATTGGTATGAATCTTAATGCTATCGACATCATCATCGCTATCTCGTGAACTGGTACCTTGATAACTTTAAGAAATCCAAGCCCCTTCTCAAGACCGTCTGTTAAGTTATTAGGCGTTGTAGTAAGTGTCATCAATGATGTGCCTACAATAAGATATATAAGCCTTACAACCATAAATATAGCCATTTTAAGACCCTGATAAGTTATTGTCAGCTTCCATATCTGTATAAGCACGTCTCCCGGTGTCAGAAACAGGTTAAACACCGCACTTATAATAATCAGTATTACTATTGATTTAAGTCCTCTAACCATAAATTTGAGAGGAATTCTGGACATTTTAATAACTACCGCCAATGCTACCGTGACAACAGCATATATCCATATATTCATTCCCATAAACAACGAAATTATAAAGATAAGAGTACCCATAAGCTTAACTCTTGGGTCTAATCTGTGAATGACAGAATCAGCTTTATAATATTGTCCAATTGTTATATCTCTAATCATACAATCTCCATTCCTGCCTGTTAATATTACCGCTACGCCTTTGCATTACGCTTAAAATGTGACAGAATACTTTCTTTTGCTTCCGCAATTGTTATTGCATCTGGATTTACATTTATTCCAGCCCTTATAAGGTCATTCATTATATAAGTAACCTGTGGTGCTGCAAGTCCTATCTGCTCTAACTGTCTGTAATGTCTGAATACATTTTGTGGTGTATCATCATATTTTAATACGCCATCATCCATAACCATAATTCTGTCAACATATTTGGCTACATCTTCCATACTGTGAGATACCAGGATTACAGTAATTCCAGTTTCTTCCCTTAAGTATTTAAGGCAGTCTAAAATGTCATCCCTTCCCTTAGGGTCAAGTCCTGCTGTTGGTTCGTCTAATATAAGAACCTCCGGCTTCATAGCAAGCACGCCGGCTATTGCAACTCTCCTCTTCTGTCCGCCTGACAAATCAAATGGCGACTGATAATAAAGGTTCTCATCAAGCCCAACAAGTCTTAAGCTCTCAAAGGCTCTAAGCTCGTATTCCTGTCTTGATAAACCTAAATTCTTAGGTCCAAAGCACACATCTTTAAATATGTCTGTTTCAAAAAGCTGGTGTTCCGGATACTGGAATACCAGTCCGACCTTGCTCCTTAATTCTTTCATATTAAATCCAGCATCATATATATCTTGTCCATTAAAATATATATGTCCCTCTGTCGCCTTAAGCAGCCCATTAAGGTGCTGGATAAATGTGGACTTACCAGAACCCGTATGTCCTATAAGACCTACAAATTCTCCGTCATTAATTGCACACGACACATTGTCCAGAGCTCGTCTTTCAAAGCCTGTTCCTGCTTCGTATACATAACTGATTTTATCAACAATTATTGACATTGCACTCTCCATTCTAATGTACATTCTGCCCACTGGCAGTAACATCATTTTTATTTATCCAGTCTTTTTAATTCTTCCACTAATTCTTCATTTCTTATTATGCCATCTTTAATAGGAAGACCTGCCTTTTTTAATTCATAAGCAAGTTCCGTCACTTGTGGCACATCGAGCCTCATACTCTTTAACATCTCAACCTGTGTGAATATCTGCCTTGGAGTTCCGTCCATTACAAGCTTTCCACCATCCATTACATACACATAATCTGCATCTATTACTTCTTCCATATAATGCGTTATAAGTATTATAGTAACATTTTCTTTCCTGTTAAGCTCATGAAGAACATTTAATACTTCTTTTCTTCCAAGAGGGTCAAGCATTGCTGTAGGCTCGTCTAACACGATACATTTAGGCTTCATAGCTACTATGCCTGCTATTGCGACACGTTGTTTCTGTCCACCTGAAAGCTTATTAGGAGAAGCATTACGAAACTGATACATTCCAACCGCCTTAAGGCTTTTTTCTACTCTTTCCCATATTTCTTCTGTTGGAATTCCTATATTCTCTGGTCCAAATCCTACCTCTTCATCTACAAGTGTACCAACTATCTGATTATCCGGATTCTGAAATACCATTCCTGCTGTCTGTCTTATTGAAAGTGTATTGCCGCTGTCTTTAGTATCCATTCCATCGACATACACTGTTCCCTCTGTCGGCATAACAAGGGCATTAAGATGCTTGGCAAATGTTGATTTGCCTGAACCATTATGTCCAAGCACTGCAACAAAATCTCCTGCTTTAATATCTATATTTACATTATCAACTGCTGTAGTTATCCCCTCAACATTACCCTCTTCATCTCGTCTTATATATTCAAATGTCAAATTCTTCGCTTCTACTATTCCCATAACAGTCTCCTGTTCCAGTATTCCAGACATTTCCGGACATACTTGCTGATATTATATCTTCACAGTTAATTTCCCTGTAATGATACATTTTTATTCTTTCTTTCAAATAATTGCATATTACTATATAACTTTATAAAAATCAATTTTATATACTAAATTCATTGAAATAACGTGAAAAAATACAAAACTTTCTAATATGTAATTCAACCTTAAAAAAGCGGATATGAGTTACCCCATATCCGCTAATAATACGCAATGATGTAATTATACTAATTCAAGAAGAACTTCCATTGCTGCATCACCTTTTCTTAAGCCAATCTTAACGATTCTTGTGTAGCCACCCTTACGGTCAGCATACTTAGGTGCGATTTCGTCAAATAACTTATTAGTAAGGTCAACAGTCTTAGTATTCTTCTTCTTTCCAGCAGCATCAGCAGGAACTTCTGTTACCTTGTAAAGAACCTTATCCATCTGCTTTCTAGCGTGAAGCTTTGAAGGGAGATCCTTCTTGATTTCCTTCTCTACTGTTTCATATACAGTAACCTTCTTGCCATCAACAACTTCCTTAACTCTCTTGCCATCAGCATCCTTCTTTGCAACCTTAGCAGATACTGTAACTGTTTCGTAGTTGTCCTTTTCCTTAACTGCAAGTGTAATAAGCTTTTCAGCCTGCTTACGAACTTCCTTAGCTCTTGCTTCTGTTGTAACAATCTTACCATTCTCGATTAAAGCTGTTACCTGGCTTCTTAATAAAGCCTTTCTCTGGCTTGATGTTCTACCAAGCTTTCTATACTTTGCCATTGATTTAACCTCCATTTGTAACGTCTATACACGCGCATATGGTCTTACTGTATAGATGTTTTTTCTACAAACTCTAATATTACGCTTTAATTTTTAGTCTTCACTAGATCTAAGATGTAAATTTAACTGCTTAAGCTTTAAAAGCACCTCATCTAAAGACTTCTTACCAAGGTTTCTAACCTTAATCATATCATCTGGTGTCTTATTGCAGAGTTCTTCAACAGTGTTGATACCTGCTCTTCTAAGACAGTTAGATGAACGAACTGATAATTCAAGGTCTTCAATACTCATTGAAAGAACCTTAGTTGACTCATCAACCTGCTGTTCAACCATAATCTCTGCGTTAGCAGCATTCTCTGAAAGGTTAATGAAGCCCTTAAGATGCTCACTAAGAACCTTAGCTGCAAGGCTTAATGCCTCATCTGGAGCTATTGTTCCATTAGTAAATATATCAAGTGTAAGCTTGTCAAAATCTGTATCCTGACCTACTCGTGTATTCTGAACAGCCATATTAACTCTCTCTACTGGTGTGTAGATTGAATCTACAGCGATAACGCCAACTGGCTGGTCTTCTTTTTTATTTCTTTCTGAACTTACATAACCACGTCCGTTAGTGATTGTAAGTTCCATAATTAACTTGCTGTCTGCACCATTAAGATGTGCAATAACAAGATCTGGGTTAATAATCTCTATATCAGGGTCTACCTGAATATCAGATGCTCTAACTACACCCTCGCCTACGAACTCAATATGAGCTTCCTTAGGCTCAACGGAATTACCATTGTTCTTGATTGATAACTGCTTGATGTTCATCACTATCTCAGTAACATCTTCCTTAACACCAGGAATTGAGCTGAATTCATGAAGAACGCCCTCAATCTTGATACTGCTTACTGCTGTACCAACTAATGAAGAAAGCATAATTCTTCTTAAAGAATTACCAAGAGTAAGTCCATAACCTCTTTCGAGCGGTTCAACGACAAATCTACCATACTTTCCATCTTCTGACTGCTCAGTCATCTCAATCTTTGGCATCTTGAAATTAAAATCTGCATCAACCATGTATAGCCCCTCCTTTTATGGGTTTTAATAAGTTTATTCCTTCTATCCATAAGACAACAGAACGCATATATAGCATTCTGTTGTCTTATATAAACGTATCTGTCCACAAGCAACCTGCAAACTGAAACGTCTAAACATTTAATTAATGGATTACTTAGAATATAACTCGACGATAAGCATCTCGTTTACAGGAACGTCAATAGCTTCTCTTGTAGGTAATGACTTAACAGTACCCTTAAGTGCTTCCTTGTCAGACTCTAACCACTCTGGAACTAATCTTCCGTTAGTAGCTTCAAGTACTTCCTTGTATCTAGCACAAGACTTTGACTTTTCTCTGATTTCAATAACATCTCCAGCCTTAACTAAGTATGAAGGGATGTTTACACACTTGCCATTAACAAGTACATGCTTGTGGTCTACGATCTGTCTTGCTTCTTTTCTTGTTCTAGCAAAACCTAATCTGAAGATAACATTATCAAGTCTGAGTTCAAGAGTAATCATAAGGTTCTCACCAGTCATACCCTTCTGCTTCTCAGCCTTCTTATAATAATTTCTGAAAGGCTTCTCTAATACGCCATAGATGAACTTAGCCTTCTGCTTTTCGCGAAGCTGTAATCCGTATTCGCTGATCTTTCTTCCAGCATTCTTAGCCTTTCTTCTAGACTTCTTATCTATTCCTAAATATAAAGGATCTAAATCAAGAGATCTACATCTCTTGAGCACAGGTGTTCTATTAACTGCCATTGTAATCTTACCTCCCTAAATTAAACTCTTCTACGCTTTGGTGGACGACAACCGTTATGTGGAACTGGTGTAACATCCTTAATACTTGTAACTTCGAGACCACAAGCTGAAAGGGCACGAATAGCTGCCTCTCTACCTGAACCTGGTCCCTTAACCATAACGTCTACAGACTTTAATCCGTGAACTAAAGCAGCCTTTGTTGCTGTCTCTGCTGCCATCTGTGCTGCATATGGAGTAGACTTCTTAGATCCTCTGAATCCGAGTCCACCTGCTGATGCCCAAGATAAAGCATTACCTTCTGCATCTGTTAAAGTAACGATTGTATTATTGAAAGATGACTGAATATGTGCCTGTCCTCTTTCAACGTTCTTCTTAACACGCTTCTTTGTCACTTTTTTTGTAACTTTCTGAGCCATGATAAATAACCTCCTGTGAGTTTAACAATTTAACAATTATTATTTCTTCTTATTAGCTACTGTCTTCTTAGGTCCCTTGCAAGTTCTTGCATTAGTCTTAGTCTTCTGACCTCTAACTGGAAGACCCTTTCTATGACGAATTCCTCTATAACATCCGATTTCCTTTAATCTCTTGATGTTCATGGCAACTTCTCTTCTTAAGTCACCTTCTACTAAATGCTCTGGATCTGCATCTATAACTTTAGCGATCTTTGCAACTTCTTCATCTGTTAAATCCTTAACACGAGTATCTGGATTAACACCAGCCTCTGCAAGAATCTTAGTTGCTCTAACTCGTCCAATACCATAAACATAAGTAAGTCCGATTTCGATACGTTTTTCTCTTGGTAAGTCTACACCTGAAATACGAGCCATGTGTTCTTTAACCTCCGTTAATCAAATATATATGTTATTAATAAATTACCGTGTAGTGATTATACATACGCAGCCCGTCAGTTGCCTGCCGTCTGAAATGTGTGCGTTGCCATAACAACTACTATATAAAATAGCAATGTCCACCTTACAACTTAGCCGGGTGGTTCATCGCTGCAGCCGCAAAACTACATTGTCTGTCTATCATAGTGATTAATAGAACAAACATCAATGTTATGACATCAACTAGTGATATCGATATCATAACGCACAAACATGAGAAGTATCAGCTACTTCTCTCCATAAGGATTAACCCTGTCTCTGCTTGTGCTTAGGGTTCTCACAAATAATCATGATTCTACCCTTTCTCTTAATGACTTTGCATTTTTCACAAATTGGTTTAACTGATGATCTAACCTTCACTGCAAAAGCCTCCTTTCAGACAAGTTCGTTGACTATTATAGCATAGTCATATTTTTAAATGCAAGTTAAAATTGCAATTTAAAACAAAAAAATTTGCACAAAAATATTATATATTTTTAGATGTTTTTTGAAATAATTACTTATCTCTCCAGATAATTCTTCCCTTAGTAAGGTCATATGGAGAAAGCTCTATTGTTACCTTATCGCCTGGAAGAATTCTGATAAAGTTCATTCTTAACTTTCCACTGATAGTTGCAAGTATCTGATGTCCATTCTCAAGTTCAACCTTAAAAAATGCATTAGGTAACTTCTCAACAACTTTTCCTTCGATTTCTATTACATCTGCCTTTGACATATTTGCCTCCTTATTATTAAATCTCTGTTTGCTTTACCGGTTATTATACTTCTTAATTGCAAGTTTAATATCTTCATTGGTCAGCTTAATATTACGACTTATCTTGTCTTTTATTGTATCGTCACATATTTTGATAAGCTGAATATGTTTTAACTTTTTCTTTTTAGGCTCATCAACCTGCCTGAGCCTGCCATCAGTTACATATACATATTCATTATCAACACCTGTAATAACATATGTTAATCCCTTATCGTGTCCTGCTAATGATGTAGCAAAATATCCTATATAATTATTCAAATCCTGCCCTCCATTATCAGTTATTCTACTAATGATAGTATTTCTGGTCCAGCTTTCGTTACAAGCACAGTATTCTCATAATGTGCTGATAATGAATGGTCAAATGTTGATGCTGTCCAGTTATCATCTAACCATCTGACTTTATAATCGCCTGCTGATACCATAGGTTCAATCGCAAGTGTCATCCCCTCATAAAGCCTGATACCTCTTCTGTCCTGTCTGAAATTAGGTATCTCTGGTTCTTCGTGAAGTTCTGTTCCTATTCCGTGACCTACAAGATCTCTGATAACTCCATATCCAAACGACTCATTATATTGTGCAATTGCATTGGAGATTTCATATAAGTGGCATCCTTCTTTGGCATATTTAATACCCTCGAAGAAACTTTGTCTTGTCACTTCTATCAATTTAGCCGCTTCATCGCTTATCTTTCCAATACCGTAAGTTCTTGCGGCATCAGAATGATAACCCTTGTGTATCACTCCTGCATCAAGGCTTACTATGTCACCTTCTTTTAGTACACGCTTCTTTGATGGAATTCCGTGTACTATCTCGTCATTAACTGATACACATATTGCGGCTGGATACCCCTGATATCCCTTAAATGAAGGAATACATCCGTAGCTTTTTATCATTTCCTCACCAATCTTATTAATATGATAAGTTGTAACACCCGGTTTACATTCCTTTTCAAGTTCATTAAGGACTGTACCAAGTATCTTACCAGCTTCTCTCATTAATTCGATTTCGCGTTGTGATTTAACTGTTACAGACATATTCAGCCTACTTTCCTAAAACATCAACAATTGCATTAAATACATTTTCCATTGACTGTGTACCATCAACCTCAGCTAATACACCTTTCTTTGAATAGTAATCAATCAATGGCTGTGTCTGCTCATGATATACAGATAATCTGTTCTTAACTGTTTCTGGCTTATCATCATCTCTTAATATAAGCTTTTCACCACAAGCATCACATATGCCTTCAACCTTAGTAGGATTGAACTCGATATGGTATGTTGCACCACAACCAACGCAAGCTCTTCTTCCTGACATTCTATTGATAATATTTTCGTCTGGAACTTCTACGTTAATAGCGTAGTCTACTGTTTCATTATTAGCAGCAAGTGCCTTATCAAGTGCTTCTGCCTGAGGTATTGTTCTTGGGAAACCATCTAATACATATCCATTAGCACAGTCAGCTTCCTTAAATCTATCCATTATAAGGTCTACAACTAATTCGTCTGGTACAAGCTCACCCTTGTCCATATATGTCTTAGCTTTCTTGCCAAGTTCTGTATTATTCTTGATATTTGCTCTGAAAATATCTCCTGTTGAAATATGAGGAATTGAGTATTTTTCAGCTATTTTCTTTGCCTGTGTTCCCTTACCAGCTCCAGGAGCTCCTAACATAATAATCTTCATATGTTTACCTCATTTCTTTTTTATATACAAAGGACTCGCCCAACATTACTGTCAGGCAAGTCATCTAATACTTATAAGCTATTCGCTTAAGAATCCTTTATAATAACGATTAACCATCTGCGATTCAATCTGCTTTAATGTTTCAAGTACAACACCAACGATGATGATTACTGATGTTCCACCAAATGAAACGCTTGCATTAAAGAACCCTGTACACATAATAGGTATTAATGCGATGATGAGTAATCCAACTGCACCTACGAATACGATGTAGTTTAATATATTATTAAGATAATCACTAGTAGACTTACCAGGTGTTATACCAGGGATAACTCCACCAGCTTTCTTTAAGTTATCAGCTACTTCAATTGGATTAAATGTAATTGATGTATAGAAGTATGCAAATATTATAAGCAATACAATATACAATATTAACCCGATAGAATACTTAGGTGCTGATATTCTGCACCAGTATGAAGAGCTTAAATATCTGGTCCATTCGTATGACTTTCCAAATAACTGTGCAATAATTACAGGGAACTGCATAAGTGATGATGCGAAAATAACAGGCATTACACCTGCAGTATTAACCTTTAAAGGTATATTAGTTGACTGTCCGCCAAATGTCTTTCTGCCACTAACCTTCTGTGAATACTGAACAGGAATTCTTCTCTCTCCATCCTGTAAGAAGCATACTAAAACTACCATTACAACAAGAATTGCAATAATAATTGCAGCTGCTAATACACCCTTTGCAATAGTTCTAGGTGCAACAAATGTGCTATACAATGTAGCAAAATCACTTGGCATACCAGAAATAATGTTAATTAAAAGTACAATTGATATACCATTACCAACACCATTTTCAGTAATTCTTTCACCAAGCCACATAAGCATTGCAGAACCTGCTGTAAGTGCTGCAACAACTACGATTATGCTTACAATATAATGTAATGTACTAAAGCCCTGATATCCCTTGATAAGTCCAGATCTACCAAAACCTACAGCCATAGCTATACTCTCTATAAGAGCAAGAGCAATTGTTACATATCTTGTAATTGCTGCAATCTTCTTTCTACCATCTTCACCTTCTTTTTGCATTTCCTCTAACTTAGGAATTGCAATAGCAAGAAGCTGCATAATAATAGATGAAGTAATATATGGCGTTATGCTTAACGCAAAGAGGGACATTCTTTCGAATGAACCTCCTGTAAATGCGCTAAGATAGCTCAAATCACCAGTATTAATTCCACTAAGTAAGCTACTGAAATACTCTGTATCTACTCCTGGAATAGGAAGCAAACTTCCTACTCTAACAATAACAAGAATCATAAGAGTATATAAAATCTTTTTTCTTATGTCTTTGTTCTTAAAAGCGCCTACAAGTGTCTTTAACATATTAGATCACCTCGCAAGAACCACCAAGAGCTTCGATCTTTTCCTTTGCAGAAGCACTGAAAGCGTTAGCCTTAACGTTGAGTTTCTTTGTGAGTTCACCGTTAGCAAGAATCTTGATACCATCCTTAGGATTCTTAACGATACCTGATTCAATTAATGTATCAACTGTAACTTCTGCACCATTATCAAATCTTTCTAATGTGCTGATGTTAATAGCAACAAATTCCTTACGGTTTCTGTTAGTGAAACCTCTCTTAGGAATTCTTCTATATAATGGCATCTGGCCACCTTCGAAACCTGGTCTTGGTGCTCCTGAACGAGCTTTCTGTCCCTTATGACCCTTACCAGCAGTCTTGCCGTTACCTGAGCCATGTCCACGACCTCTTCTGAAATTATCACTCATTACTGAGCCCTCTGCTGGGCTTAAATTAGATAAATCCATCTTTGCACCTCCTTATCCGATTTATTAATTAAATTTCTTCTACCTTTAACATATAACCAATCTGCTGAATCTGTCCTCTTGTTGCAGCATTGTCTGGAAGTTCTACTGTCTTATGCATCTTTGTAAGACCCATAGCTTCAACAGTTCTTCTATGCTTTGGAACAGCACTGATTGGAGACTTAACTAAAGTTATTCTTAACTTCTTATCAGCCATTTTAACCTCCATCTGTCAATAACGACTATATCAATGTTTATTTGTTAATTAGCCAAGGATCTCGCTAACAGACTTTCCACGAAGTCTTGCAACTTCTTCTGGAGTCTTCATAGACTTAAGACCTTCTATTGTTGCTAATACAGCATTCTGCTTGTTATTAGAACCAAGTGACTTTGTACGGATATTCTTAATACCTGCAAGCTCAAGTACTGAACGAGCTGGACCACCTGCGATGATACCAGTACCTTCTGGAGCCTTCTTAAGAAGAACTGTTGCTCCTCCGAACTTTCCGATGAAGTCATGTGGAACTGATGAATTCTCGTCCATAGGAACTTCTACTAAATGCTTAATGGCATCTTCTTTTCCCTTACGGATAGCTTCAGGAACTTCAGCTGCCTTACCAACACCAGCGCCAACATGTCCGTTGCCGTCACCAACAACAACTAAAGCTGCAAAACGCATGTTACGTCCGCCCTTTACAACCTTTGTTACACGCTTGATTGATACTACATTATCTCTTAATTCTAAATTGCTAGCATCAATTATTGTACGTTTCATACTGTTTGTTTCTCCCTTCCGCTTAGAATTCAAGGCCAGCTTCTCTTGCTGCCTCTGCTAATGCCTTTACTTTACCTTCATATACAAATCCGCCTCTATCATAAACGACAGTTGTAATACCTTTTTCTAATGCCTTCTTAGCAACTACTGTACCAACTACTGTAGCAGCTTCAACGTTATTAGTCTTTTCAAGTTCTGCCTTTACGTCCTTATCAAGTGTTGAAGCAGAAACAAGTGTCTTACCAACTGTGTCGTCAATAATCTGAGCGTACATATGATTATTGCTTCTAAATACAGCTAAACGTGGTCTTTCTGCTGTACCGCTGAAACGATTACGTAATTTTCTATGTTTATTTTCACGAACTACTGTTCTTGACTTCTTACTAACCATTTTGTATTCACTCCTTTAATTATTTCTTACCAGTCTTACCAACCTTACGTCTAATAACTTCATCAGAGTACTTGATACCCTTGCCCTTATATGGCTCTGGAGCTCTCTTAGCTCTGATTTCAGCTGCGTACTGGCCAACTTTTTCTTTACTAATACCTTTTACGATGATAACGTTAGTACCATCAACAGTTGTTTCGATTCCTTCTGGATCTTCCATTTCAACTGGATGAGAGTAACCTAAAGCTAATACAAGCTTCTTACCCTGCTTCTGAGCTCTGTAACCAACACCGTTGATTTCAAGCTTCTTCTCATATCCTTCTGTAACACCGATTACCATATTATGAATTAATGTTCTTGTTAATCCGTGTAATGACTTCATCTTCTTTAAGTCGTTAGGTCTAGAAACAACGATTTCTGAACCTTCCATCTTAATGTCCATCTCAGCAGGTAAAACTCTTTCAAGTGTACCCTTAGGACCCTTTACAGTCACTTTGTTATTTTCTGCGATCTCAACAGTAACACCTGCTGGGACAGCGATAGGCATTCTTCCTATACGTGACATGCCGTGCACCTCCTAATTTTGATTAAGAAAACACTTTAAAAATAGGAACGTGTTTTCTTTGTGAGTGAGTATCTATTATAAATTACCAAACGAAGCAGAGAACTTCTCCACCAACGCCCAGCTTTCTAGCTTCCTTATCTGTTACAACACCTTTGTTTGTTGAGATAATTGCAACACCAAGACCACCGAGAACTCTTGGAAGTTCATCCTTGCTAGCATAAACTCTAAGACCTGGCTTAGAAATTCTCTGGAGACCTGAGATAATCTTTTCATTCTTATCAGCACCGTACTTTAATGTAACACGGATGTCGTTGAAATTACCATTCTCAACAAGCTCATAAGACTTGATATAACCTTCATCTAAAAGAATCTTAGCTATAGAAAGCTTCATCTTTGAAGATGGGATATCAACTGTGTCGTGCTTTGCTGTGTTTGCATTACGAATTCTTGTAAGCATATCTGCAATTGGATCTGTCATTTTAAATGTTCCTCCTTAAATAATTCACTGGTTTCCCTTACCGGGACTACGTCAATTGTTCATGCATATATAGCATACGGCAGTACGCCGTATAACTATGTTAATGCATATATATCAAGGTAATAGTGGCAAACCACTGTTGATTAATTACATATTGTAATTATCAATTCATCTTACCAAGATGCCTTCTTAACTCCTGGGATCTGACCCTTGTAAGCTAATTCACGGAAGCAAATTCTGCAGATTCCGTACTTTCTTAAAACAGAATGTGGACGACCACATATTGTACAACGTGTATAAGCTCTTGTAGAGAACTTAGGTGCTCTCTGCTGCTTAACCTTCATTGAAGTCTTAGCCATTAAAATTTACCTCCTATAATTAATTCTTGAAAGGCATGTTGAACATTCTAAGTAATTCACGTGCCTCTTCATCTGTATGAGCTGTTGTTGCAATAATAACATCCATACCTCTTACTTTGTCAATCTTATCGTATTCGATTTCTGGGAAGATAATCTGCTCTTTGATACCTAAAGCATAGTTACCTCTTCCATCAAATGATTCAGCGCTTACGCCTCTGAAGTCACGAACTCTTGGTAATGCAAGATTAACAAGTCTGTCAAGGAATTCGTACATCTTCTCACCACGAAGTGTAACCTTGCATCCGATTGCCTGACCTTCTCTTAACTTGAAGTTAGCAATTGAATTCTTAGCTCTTGTAAGAACTACCTTCTGACCTGAAATAGTCTCGAGTTCTTTAACTGCTGCATCGAGAAGCTTTGAATTTTCTTTAGCTTCACCAACACCCATATTTATTACGATCTTGTCGATCTTTGGAACCATCATTGGGTTCTTGTAACCGAACTTATCTGTCATTTTTTTAGTGATTTCGTTTTCGTATAAATCTCTAAGTCTACTCAAAATTATTGCCTCCTTCCTTTATTAATCGATAACTTCGCCAGTTGCCTTAGCAACACGAACTTTCTTACCATCCTTGAAGTCATAACCAATCTTAGATGTCTTATCACCCTTAACTACATAAGCGATGTTAGAGATATCGATTGGTGCTTCCTGGTGGAGAATTCCACCCTGCTGATTAGCTGCACTTGGCTTAGCATGCTTTGTTACCATGTTAACGCCCTCAACTAATGCTGTATGGTTCTTAGCATTTACAGACATAACCTTGCCTGTCTTGCCCTTGTCTTTACCTGCGATTACCTTAACAGTATCACCTTTTTTAATTCTTACAGCTGACATTGTGGTACCTCCTATAATACTTCTGGAGCAAGAGAAACGATCTTCATAAACTTCTTTTCTCTTAACTCTCTAGCTACTGGTCCAAAGATACGAGTTCCCTTAGGAGTCTGATCATCCTTGATGATTACAGCAGCATTTTCATCAAATTTAATGTATGAGCCATCTTTACGACGTGCGCCCTTTACAGAACGAACAACAACGGCCTTAACAACATCGCCCTTTTTAACAACGCCGCCTGGTGTTGCTTCTTTAACAGTAGCGACAATCACATCACCGATATTTGCATATCTTCTTGTAGATCCACCCATAACTCTGATGCAAAGAATTTCTTTAGCACCTGTGTTATCGGCAACCTTAAGTCTGGTTTCCTGTTGTACCATAATACTACCCCTTTCAGTAATATCAATTCTAATTCTAAATTGTTAAAATTATTTAGCTCTGCTGATAATTTCAACTAATCTCCATCTCTTATCCTTAGATAAAGGTCTAGTTTCCATTACCTTAACAACGTCACCGATTAAACATTCGTTGTTCTCATCGTGAGCCTTTAACTTGTATGTTCTCTTTACAATCTTGTTGTAAAGTGGATGCTTAACGTTATCTTCTACAGCAACAACGATTGTCTTATCCATCTTATTGCTGATAACTTTACCTGTACGAGTTTTTCTTAAATTTCTCTCTTCCACAGTTATTCTCCTTTCTTAGGAAATACTTACACATTTATAAATGTAATTTAAGCATTCTTCTGAGCAATTACAGTCTGAATTCTAGCAATGTTCTTTCTAACTTCTTTAATTCTGCTAGTGTTATCTAACTGATTTGTTGCGTTCTGGAATCTTAAATTGAAAAGTTCCTTCTTAGCAGCTACTAATTCTTCATTCAATTCTGCAGCTGATTTTGCCTTTAAATCTTCTACATACTTATTAATTTTCACTGTTATCACCGCCTTCTAAGTCTGCACGTGAAACGATCTTGCACTTGCAAGGAAGTTTATGAGTTGCAAGACGTAATGCTTCTCTTGCTGTTTCTTCAGGTACACCTGAAATCTCGAACATAACACGTCCAGGTTTAACTACTGCTACCCAGCACTCTAAGTTACCTTTACCTTTACCCATACGAACACCGATAGGCTTACCTGTTACCGGCTTATCTGGGAAAATCTTTATAAATACTTTACCGCCACGCTTAATGTATCTTGTCATAGCTACACGGGCTGCTTCTATCTGGTTTGACTTGATCCAGCATGGTTCTGTTGCAACGATACCATATTCACCATTAGTGATTCTGTTACCTCTTGTTGCCTTACCTGCCATAGAACCACGGAACTGTCTACGATGTTTAACTCTCTTAGGTAGTAACATTACTTATCGCTCCCTTCCTTGTTAGTCTTTGTTGGAAGTACCTCACCTTCATAGATCCATACCTTAACACCAACTTTACCATAAGTTGTGTTAGCTTCTGCAAATCCGTAATCGATATCTGCACGAAGTGTCTGAAGAGGAATTGTACCTTCGCTATAGAACTCTGTACGAGCCATATCAGCACCGCCGAGACGACCTGAACAAGATGTCTTAATACCCTTAGCACCCTGCTTCATTGTTCTTCCCATGCAAGACTTCATAGCTCTTCTGAAAGAGATACGATTCTCTAACTGCTGTGCGATGTTCTCAGCCACTAACTGAGCATCCTTATCTGGTCTCTTAACTTCTTTAATATCAATGCTAAGTCTCTTAGCACTTGTAAGCTTTTCAACCTGCTTCTTGAGTGCTTCTATTTCAGCACCACCCTTACCAATAACAACACCTGGCTTAGCTGTGTGAATGATAATCTTTAATCTATCTGAAGCTCTTTCTGTTTCAATCTTTGAAATTCCTGCAGCATATAACTTATTCTTAAGGAATTTTCTAATGTTATAATCTTCTACAAGGTTATCTGCAAAAGTTTCTTCTGCATACCACTTAGAGTCCCAGTCTTTGATAACGCCGACTCTTAAACCATGAGGATTAACTTTCTGTCCCATAAAATCTCCTTTCTATTCTTTAGGAAATGCAATTATCTTTCATTTAATATTACAGTGATATGGCTCATTCTCTTTTCGATTCTATAAGCTCTACCCTGTGCTCTTGGATGGACTCTCTTCATTGTTGGTCCCTTGTTAGCGTAGCATTCTTCTACATATAACTTGCTTGGGTCCATACCGTTATTGTTCTCTGCATTAGCAGCAGCTGACTTTAATAACTTCTCTATAAGTGATGAAGCATATCTTGGGTTGTACATAACGATACCAAGTGCTTCTTCAAGGCTCTTGCCTCTAATAGCATCTAATACGAAACAAGCCTTCTGAACAGATACTCTTGCGTAAGATAACTTTGCGCTTGGTCTTGTGTCCTTAACAGCGTTTCTTTCACGTTTAATCTGGGATCTATGTCCTTTAGCCATCGATTAAACCTCCTTTCAAATAATACAAATTATCTACTCTTCTTTTCGTCTTTGCCGTGTCCTCTGTAAGTTCTTGTAGCAACGAACTCACCGAGCTTATGACCAACCATATCCTCTGTAACATATACAGGAACATGCTTTCTTCCGTCATGAACTGCAATTGTATGGCCTACGAATGAAGGGAAAATTGTTGAACGACGTGACCATGTCTTAATAACCTGCTTGTCGTTTGATGCGTTTAATGCATCTACCTTCTTAAGTAAGCTTTCGTCCGCGAATGGTCCTTTTTTAAGTGAACGAGCCATAGGTTGAAACCTCCTTATAATCTATCAAATCTTAGTTAAATGTTAATTAAAATGTACTATTAATTACTTAATAGCCTTTCCATCTCTTCTTCTTACGATAAGCTTGTTAGAAGCTTTTTTCTTCTTACGAGTCTTAAGACCCATAGCAGGCTTACCCCAAGGTGTCATTGGGCTTGGACGACCAACTGGTGCTCTACCTTCACCACCACCGTGTGGATGGTCGTTAGGGTTCATAACAGAACCACGAACTGTAGGTCTGATACCCATATGTCTCTTACGTCCAGCCTTACCAAGATTAATAAGGTTGTGATCTCCATTACCTACAACACCGATTGTTGCGCGGCAGATAATTGGTACCATTCTCATTTCGCCAGAAGGAAGTCTTAATGTTGCATACTTGCCTTCCTTAGCCATTAACTGAGCTGAGTTACCAGCAGAACGAACAAGCTGTCCACCCTTACCTGGATATAACTCAATGTTGTGTACCTGTGTACCTACAGGAATCTCTGTAAGTGGTAAGCAGTTACCAACTCTTACTTCAGCACCAGCACCATTCTGTACTGTCATGCCATCTGTTAATCCCTGTGGAGCAAGGATATATGATTTCTCACCATCTGCGTAGCAGATAAGTGCGATATTAGCTGTTCTGTTAGGATCGTACTCGATACCGATAACCTTTGCAGGAACGCCTTCTTTATTTCTCTTGAAATCTATTAATCTATATTTCTGTCTGTTTCCACCACCATGATGTCTAACAGTGATCTTACCCTGGTTGTTACGGCCAGCAGTCTTACTCTTCTTAGCGAGTAATGATTTCTCAGGAGTTGTCTTTGTGATTTCTGAGAAATCTGATCCAGTCATGTTTCTTCTGGAAGGTGTATATGGGTTATAAGTTCTAATTCCCATTATATTCTCTCCTTTCGAGCTTGTGTAATATTGTTTTCTACACTATTAAATGTTGCTAAATCTTAAAGTCCTTCAAAGATTTCGATATCTTTGCTATCAGCTGTTAACTGAACAATTGCCTTCTTAGTCTTAGCAGTTGTACCAACTGTTCTTCCTCTTCTCTTCTTCTTGCCAACGCTGTTCATTGTGTTAACGCTGGCAACCTTTGTTCCTTCGAACATCTTTTCAACAGCTTCTTTAATCATAGTCTTGTTAGCATCTGTATGAACTAAGAATGTATACTTCTTGTCTGCCATATCAGCCATAGACTTTTCTGTTATAACTGGTTTGAGGATTACATCATAATACTGTACGTTTGCCATTATGCATACACCTCCTCTAATTTCTCTACAGCGGCCTTAGTAACAACTAATGTTGTGTACTTAAGTACGTCATATGTGTTGATTTCGTTAGTAGCTGTAACCTTAACTGAAGGAATGTTTCTTCCTGAAAGAACTACGTTCTTGTTCTCTCCTTCAAGAACTACTAATGCGTTTTCAACCTTTAAGTTGTTCATAACTTCTACGAACTTCTTTGTCTTGATTTCATCTAACTTGAACTCATCAAGTACAACGATCTTGCTTTCTGCAACCTTTGAAGATAATGCAGAGAGAAGAGCGATTCTCTTTTCCTTCTTATTCATCTTGAATGAATAATCTCTTGGCTTTGGTGCAAATACGATACCGCCGCCTGTCCACTGTGGAGCTCTTGTAGAACCCTGTCTTGCATGACCAGTTCCCTTCTGTCTCCAAGGTTTTCTTCCGCCACCAGAAACTTCTGAACGTGTCTTAGCGCTCTGTGTTCCCTGACGATTATTTGCAAGCTGGTTAACTACTGCCATGTGTACAAGATGTTCATTAACTTCAACACCAAATACTGCATCGTTTAATTCGATTGAGCCAACTTCCTTGCCTTCAATATTGTAAACAGATACGTTTGCCATCTGTGTGGTCCTCCTTCCTTAGTAAAAACTACTTGCTAGCCTTTACTGTTTCTTTCAGTGTTACTAATGATTTCTTAGGTCCAGGTACAGCACCCTTAACTAAGATTACGTTGTTTTCAACATCAACTCTTACTACTTCAAGATTCTGGATTGTGATTCTCTTAGAACCCATATGTCCAGGCATTCCTTTTCCCTTGAATACTCTACCAGGTGTTGTTGCTGATCCGTTTGAACCCTGATGTCTGTGGAACTTAGAACCATGAGCCATAGGTCCTCTTGACTGGCCTAATCTCTTGATTGCGCCCTGGAAACCTTTACCCTTTGAAATAGCAGTTGCATCTACCTTATCGCCTGCTGCGAAGATATCAGCTTTGATTTCATCCTTTACTGAGTATTCTGAAGCATTTTCAAACTTGAATTCTCTTAAGAATCTCTTGTAAGGAACCTCTGCCTTATCAAAATGTCCTTTAACAGGCTTGTTTACTAACTTTTCTCTAATGTCAGCAAAACCAACCTGAACTGCATCGTAACCGTCGTTCTCTACTGTCTTAACTTGTGTTACAACACAAGGACCAGCCTGAAGAACAGTTACAGGTGTTAAAACACCGTCTTCATTGAAGATTTGAGTCATTCCGACTTTTGTAGCTAAAATTGCCTTCTTCATTGATATTCCTCCTGTTTAATCTACAGCGGACAAGATGATTATGCCGTTTCCGGCGTAATCATCTGGAAGCAAAATCCTAGCGGATTTTCTTCCGACTTTAGTCCGGAAGTTTCTATATTATATTGTAATAATATTTTATACGTCATAAGCGCATCCTGTCATCCTAGAACAGCTAATATAAGTGGAACCCGCACCACTGTGCTACACTTTCGTGTATCGTTACTTCTATATTAAACCCTTAGGATTATTGCTCTTAAATAATAATGAAAAATTGTGTAATGATTAGTTCATTACCTTAAGGTTGATGAATACACCAGCTGGCATTTCTAATTTAGATAATGCATCTACAGTCTTCTGAGATGGTGATAATACATCGATGAGTCTCTTATGAGTTCTCTGTTCAAACTGTTCTCTTGAATCCTTATACTTGTGAACAGCTCTAAGTATTGTAACTACTTCCTTCTTTGTTGGAAGAGGTACTGGACCACTCACATTTGCTCCTGTCTTCTTAGCAGTTTCGATGATTTTCTTAGCTGACTGATCGATTAACTGATGATCATAAGCTTTCAGTGTAATTCTTATTACCTGATTTGCCATAAAAAAAGTCGCCTCCTTCGCACTTTATTGTTTAAGCACGACAAGCGGTGACTGTACACACTCCCACGCGTATCGAGAAACCGCTATTGGTATATCCCGATTAACCAACGTGTCATTTCTGGATCTTGCAGATGATATTAGGTACAGTGACTTGTCGCCAGATTCTTCGCCGGACTTACCGGCCTTGACATTCGCTCCACGGAAAACCTACCCTCACGGATAGCAACCTCACGCTTCTACGCTATCAATGTCACAGCAAGTATTAATATACACTACCCCTACTATAAAATCAACCAGAAAAACATTATTTTATTGTTTTTTTTTTAGTACAATCATGTAATATTTTTCTGGTTTAATTATTATCCATTTTAGTTGTTATTTATCCACAATATGCTTTATTTAATGAATATTTATAAACATTTCTGCTTTATTTACACACACCTTTTACTGGTTTGCAATCCTTTCCGCAAGGTCATTAAGATATACCCATCTGTCCATCTTTTCGTCAAGCTGTTTTTCTTTTTCAGCCTTCTCCTTTGATAAGTCATTAAGCTTTCCGTAATCAGTTGCACACTTAGACATCTCTGCATCTATTCTTTCTATATCTTTTTCCAACGCCGCTATGTCATCATCAATAGTTTCGTACTCTTTCTGTTCCTTATAAGTAAACTTAAGACGTTCGCTTCTTGACTTATTATATTCCTTGCTTGTAAGTGTCTTACTGCCAGATACAGCCTTCTGCACACTATCCGTATCGCCACCTGATACTCTTCCTGCTGCCGTGCCTCCTGCTGTTACATCTACACCTGCCACTACACTATTACTGCCTAATGATAAATTACTTTTTGAAACTCCATTTTCTGACGCATTATATATAGAAGAAACACATTTTTCTTTATAGTCTGAATAACCTCCTTCATACTGTGTAAGGTGGCCTCCAGCCTCAAATGCAAATATTCTATCAACCGTCCTGTCAAGAAAATATCTATCGTGAGAAACAGTAATTACAATCCCTGCAAACCCATCAAGATAATCCTCTAATACTTCAAGCGTTTCAATATCCAGGTCATTGGTTGGCTCATCAAGTATGAGTACATTAGGTGCGCTCATAAGCACACTCAAAAGATACAGTCTTCTCTTTTCTCCTCCAGACAGCTTTCTTATTGGTGTCCACTGCTGCTTAGGCGGGAACAGGAACTTCTCACACATCTGGCTTGCTGTTGCTTTTCCATCAACCGTCTGCACATACTCGCCTATGCTTCTTACGAACTCAAGCACTGTCTGATTCTCATCAAGATGCTCATTCTCCTGCATAAAATAGCCTATATGAACTGTATCGCCTATCTCAACACTTCCACTGTCAGGCTGTATCTGTCCTGTTATTATCTTCATAAGTGTAGACTTGCCACAGCCATTGCTTCCAATTATGCCTATTCGGTCATCCCTTAAGAAAATGTATGTAAAATCATTAATGTATGTGTGTCCATTATAAGCTTTAGTTATATTGTTAAGTTCTATTGTCTTTCTTCCAAGACGTCTGCTTACAGAGCTCATATCCATAAGGCTTTTGTCAAACTTAGCTCTTGCCTGTCTTGAAGCTTCTTTCATATCTTCAAAACGATCTATTCTTGCCTGCTGCTTGGTTGAACGTGCCTGACAGCCTCTCCTTATCCACTCAAGTTCTCTTCTTAATGTGTTCTGTCTTTTAGCCTCTGTAGCTCTTTCCATCTGTTCTCTTTCAGTCTTTAATTCAAGGAATCCTGAATAATTAGAGTCATAACTGTAAAGATCTGCGTGGTCTATCTCAACTATCTTGTTAGTTACATTGTCAAGGAAATACCTGTCGTGCGTTACCATAAGAAGTTCACCCTTAAATGCCTTGATATACCGCTCAAGCCACACAACCATATCATTATCCAGATGATTAGTCGGCTCATCAAGTATAAGTACCTCTGTAGGTTCAACTAACACTTTCGCCAATGCAACCCTCTTTTTCTGTCCACCAGATAGCTTGTCCATAGGAGCATCATATACATCTATGCCCAGCTTATTAAGTATTTCCTTCGCCTTTGGCTCATTCGATGAATCTTTGCCACGAAGCACATATGAAAGTACATTTTCATCTTTAATATAATCTGGTGACTGTGCAAGATATGTAACAGTAACTTTTCTTCCTTTTATAATATTACCCTCATCAGGTTCTTCAATGCCGGCAATTATTTTAAGCAGTGTAGACTTTCCAGTTCCATTAACTCCTATAATTCCGATCTTGTCACCCTTATTAATCCCAAGTGTGACATTGTCAAGAAGCACTTTCTCACCAAATGCTTTGCTCACTTTTTCAACATTTAATATATTCACAATTAAAACCTTCCCTTATATATAATGATATATGACAGTTTAATCATCAAGCTTATAGAATTCCTTCATCTTAGCAGCAAGCTCCGGCTTTTCTTTCTCCAGCCTGCTTATATGTTCCTTTCTATGCTGTATCATATGAGCATACGCTTCTGGATTGTTCTCTTTAAATCTCTGTAACACTTCTTTTCTATGTTCCCTTAAATGCTTTAACGCATCCGGATTTAACTTCGCAATCTTAGCCTCAAGCCTTAATCTTCTCTGTTCAATATGCTCCTCTAACTCTTCTGCATTGCTGTTCTGTGCAAGCTCAGATAAGTGCATTTCAACTCTCTCAAGAAGTTCATCTTCATCAAATAAGCCAATTCTACCCCATGCATTCTTGCTTTCCGCCTTATCAAGAACATTTTCTGCAAGCTCAGATGACCCCCCATCAATACTACTTGTAATGTCATCTGTAACCTGTACAGCATATTTATCAAGCCATTCTGCGGCGTCCTTGCCAAATGCCCACTCTATCTCTGCAAGCCTTTCGTTATCCTCAATAAAATCCTCGTGTACAGCAACCTGCTCAGGACTGCCAACAAGCGGATAAGGCCTGTCAACACCGGCATCTCTTAAAGCAAGCGATATTGTTCTTCTTGTGACACCTTCCTCAACAAGACAGCCAGCACCCAACTGCCTTAACTGGTCATTTACATGGTCAACGTGCTCAGTTATATAAAAGTGTATTCCTTTGCCCTTTAATATTTTATTAAATGATACAAGCCTGTCTGCTGCTGTTATATCTATGCTTCCTATACCGCTCGCATCAACTATTATAATTTTTGTATCATCATTTATGGCATTTTCTATATCCTGCAAAAATGTAGACACATTTGCAAAGAAAAGATTACCACTAAATCTATATAATAACGTGTGTTCTATCTGCAAAGCGTTCTTGTTACGGTTAAGATTATAGAAGCCCTCGTGTCCTGGTATACAGCCTAGAAATGATCTTGGAGGAACAACTGCCCTTATTATTACCGCTATAAATGAAAGAATAACACCTATAATAACGCCATATATAGTTCCAAATAATAATACGCCAAACATAGCCGCAAGAAATATAAAGAACTCCGCCCTGTTGACTTTTCTAAGTTTATCAGCAAGCTTATATTCAACTATTCCGATAAGTGCAGCAACGACAATTCCTGTAAGAATAGGCACAGGAAGATATTCAAGCACAGGTGTCGCAAAAAGCACGACAACAAGCATTGTAATTGAAGCTGTAACTGACATAAGCTGTGATTTACAGCCAAACTGGTCAGCTATACCTGTTCTTGATACGCTTCCGTTAAGAGGGCAGCTTCCTGATACCGAAGAAGCTATATTGGCTAAAGAATAAGCAAGCACCTCTCTGTTATTATCAACCTTATATCCATATCTGTTGGCATAGTTATTAGTGGCAAGCAGTGTCTGTGCCATAATAACAAGTGCACAGGTAAGTCCAAGTATAATTATATCTGATGTATCTGTCTTTAATAATGTAAAATCGGGTACCATAAGCTTCGGAAATCCCGAATCAACGTGAGGCAGAAGCTTAACCCCTAATCTGTCAATGTGTATAAATGCTGTTGCCATTGCACCAAGCACCATAAGCACAACCGACATTGGAAACCTCGGAATATATTTCTTTGCAACAAGTATAATTACAACTGTTCCAAATCCAAGAACTGCCGATAACACATTAAAATATTGAAGCTGTCCCCATATGTGGATACCCAGTTCAATAAGTTCTCCTGTACCTGCTGAACCACCAAACAGCTTTGGAACCTGCATAAGTATTATTGTAATACCAATTCCACTTATAAAACCTCCCATAACCGGCGTTGATATGTAATTAACTATTCGTCCTGCTTTAATAAGACTGAATATCAAGAGCCATATTGCAACAACAAATGTAATGACCGGCACAAGCTTCATCGCTTCCTCAGAGCCTGAAGTAACGCCAAGTGCCGATAACGTACCACCTACAAGCACCGCCGGCGTTGCATCTACACCAAATACGAACTGTGGTGATGTTGTTGTAAAAGCATATATAAGCACTGGTATAAGCGAACCATACAGTCCATATGCCGCTGGAAGCCCTGCTATCTGGGCATACCCCATAGATATTGGTATTGACACTAACGCCACAATAATTCCTGCTATAATATCATTCTTTGCTGTTTTAAAAGATATATTTTTCAAATGTGCATTTTCCTTTCCTTATATATATTATGCAATTATCAATAGTTACTTTTAACACTAATACCATATAACAATTTATATTTTTTGTCTGTTATATGTTACAGTAAAATGGTATATTTTTCAAGTTACGCAATATATGCACAACTATACATTTAACATATTACATACCGCCGCACATTAATTATATCCTAATCACTGTATTAAATGATTATTATACACTACCATACGTTAATTATATCCTAATCGCTGTACTTTTTGATTGCCCCAACCATACAATCTGTTATATACTTAATATATATGCTTAAACAAGAAAGGACTTAATTACAATATGTTTGTTGCAGATAATTGGAAAGATTATGAAGTTATAGATACATCCTGTGGAGAAAAGCTTGAACGCTGGGGCGATTACATTCTTGTCCGCCCAGACCCACAGGTTATATGGGACACTCCTAAGAACGACAACAGATGGAAACATATGAATGGACATTATCACAGAAGCTCTAAGGGAGGCGGCGAATGGGAATTCTTCGACCTGCCACAAAGCTGGACAATAAAATACGAAAGTCCTTCTGTTGATGTTCCTCTTACATTTAACTTAAAGCCATTCAGCTTTAAGCACACAGGAATATTCCCTGAGCAGGCAGCCAACTGGGACTGGTTCTCTGAAATTATAAAGAAAGCTAAAGATAATGAACCTGACAGACAGATAAAGGTTCTTAACTTGTTTGCCTACACTGGTGGTGCTACTCTTGCCTGTGCAGCCGCTGGTGCTCATGTTACACACGTTGATGCCTCTAAGGGAATAATTGCGTGGGCTAAAGAAAATGCCACATCATCAGGACTTATTGACAAGCCTATCCGCTGGATAGTCGATGACTGTGTTAAATTTGTTGAAAGAGAAATAAGACGTGGCAATCACTACGATGCTATTATTATGGACCCTCCATCATATGGCAGAGGTCCTAAGGGCGAGATATGGAAAATAGAAGAAGCTATACACCCACTTGTTAAGCTGTGTGCAAAGCTTCTTTCTGACAAGCCATTATTCTTCCTTATCAACTCCTACACAACAGGACTTCAGCCAGCAGTTCTTACTTATATGTTAAGCACAGAACTTAAAGATTTTGACGGCTACTGTAGTTCTAATGAAGTCGGACTTCCTGTATCCGCTAACGGACTTGTGCTTCCTTGTGGAGCTTCTGGAAGATGGTGCGGTTCTGAATATTAATTACCAATTAAAATGCTGCCATTTTATGTGGCAGCATTTTATACTATATTTTATTATATTATTTTTCTTGTATTATTTTTTATATATTATTCTTTATGCTCTTTTCCTTCATAATCAGTTCTTCCATAAGTCTGCTATAATCCTCCGCGCCAACCGGAAGCTTAACCTGGATACCATTACATGCTGAATAATAAGCTCCTGCACACAACATCAGGGAATTGATTCCTTCATCTCCTTTCGCCACAAGATATGTATCATTATGTTCTAAGGAAGCTCTGGCAAATCTTTCAAGCAGCTCTATATATGGCTCTGGTGCCTTTGGAAACTCAATTGTTTCTTTCACATATTGCATATTTTCCCTTGAATTAACCATCTCCGTTTTTATATACTCTTCTACATCCTGATGTCTTGTTATAGTAAGTGTATTATCTTCAAGCAACAGCTTTGCTTTTGTTCCTATTATTTCCAGTCTTTCTTCATGACACGCTTCTCCTGTTGTCAGTACAAATGAAGCCGTCATGCCATTATCATAATCCATAATAATAGTATCTTCATCATCTACTGCAAAATCATTATATTTGCCAAATGGTATAAGTGCAAACATTCTCTGCGGCATACCAAAAAGATACTGGAACATATCAAGAATATGCTGTCCCTGGTTAATAAGTGCGCCGCCGCCTTCACCTGTAAAACTACTTCTCCATGCGCCAGAATGATGATAATATGATGTTCTTAAATATCTTGAATTAATAAGATTCACCCTTCTTAGTTCTCCCAGCTCACCTGCATCAATCATACTCTTAATCTTCATATACTTAGGATATAATCTCTGATGAAACACCATACCATATATTCTTCCACTCTTTTTAGCTGCTTCATTCATAGTAAGTGCTTCTCCTATATCTGATGCTGCCGGCTTATCGCACAAGACATCCTTTCCTAGCGAAAATGCCTGTACCGCAAGCTTAGCATGCGTTTTATGAGGAGTTGCTATAATTACTGCATCAAATAATGTATCTACATCTTCTGCTTTAAACATATCATCTGCACTTCTGAATATTTTCACATATTCACCATCAGTATTTACAAGAGTCTCTCCCCATTCCATAAGTTCATCTCTTCGTATAACTACTGCTGTTAGTTTTATATTGGATACCTCACCTGATACTATCATCTGTACATATTTTTTTCCCATATTTCCAACACCTATAAGAGCTGCTCTTAATATTTTATCTGACATAATATGTAATATTCCTTTCTGCTTGTTTAACAAATATTTTCTGAATTCACAATATATTATTAAGATATTTATTTATTTTTAGCTATACATATCTTTTCAATACAGCTACTTACCTTATTACTTGTCCTTACTGCTTCATCAAGCAATATTGACGCATACGCATCTGCAAATGCATCTTCCATGCTATATGGTGATTCTGCCTCACCTCTGCTATACTTTGCTGTTCCTATCATAAGACCTGCTATTGCAGTTTCATCTTCTGACAAACCACGCATCCCTAATTCCGGTTCATACAATACATTTTCACCACACATTATTTTCTCTATTTCACGAACGATAGACAAGTTAGGATTAGTATCTTTGGTGTGCGTTGCATTCACATCTGTCACAATCTTTTGATACTGTCCTTCATTATTTTCATCAAGATAATACAGCTCATTGTTAATAAGTTCCCCTCTGACCCCCTGCACCTTTATCATATTCTTTCTGATAGGTGAGCGATACTGCTCAGAGTCAAAATCATACCATGCAACCTTTCCGCTATCAAACTCAAATACTGCTACACATCTTTTTTTAGGAGCTATTCTGCCATCTGTAAATTTGTCATATCTCGTAAGTGTCTGAGTTGTCGGAAATTCATATATTTTACCTGACACCGTGTAGTTTTCATCAGGTTTTATACCAAGATATGCTCTTATAAGACTGAAACCGTGATATTCGTGTGCAATGGATATATTCAGACAACTGATATCGCCAAGTACACCACTATTAACAAGATTAATCCGTGCTTTATTATATGGATATTCCCTGTATTGTTCAGCAACAACCTGTTTCTTATCTGTTTTATCATCAGACATATGATATCTGTATAACTTTTTAAGCGAATCCATATCCAATGCTGCTGGTGTCTCAGATAGAACAGTTATTCCTCTATCCATCCATTCTATTGAAACATCACAGATACTTGTTTTATTCACTGCTACAACAGCAAAATCCGGTTTATAACCTACACACTCTTCTATAGAGGTTGTAGTGTGTATACTGAATTCTTCTGCCATCTTATCTGCTTTTTCCTGTGTCCTGCAATACATCGCATCAAGACGTAATATATCCGGCATTGCTTTTGCTATTCTGACATAATAAAGTGAACGCCAGCCTGAGCCTATTATTATAAAATGATACTTACCCATATAAGCTTCATACCTCCTGAAAATAAATAATATCAATTAATTTACAAAACATTTTCTCTTTTCAGTTTTCTACAAACATCTATAATAATACTATGATCCTGTTCATGATTAAAACCAGAGCATGTTATTGTACCTATTACTGTCTGGCAATTCTCAAGTCTTATTGGAAACGCGCCCCCTACCTGTGCATACTCTGATGGTTCTAAAGCCCATTTTTCTTTAATATTCATACCGCAATCCTCAAGCATATAGTGTGCCCATAATGAACTATGTCCAGTATGCATCGCCGTCTTTTTCTTACGCTCAATCATAATATCATTACTTACAGCATTACCATCACTGGAATAATGAAACAATCTTCTTCCGGCTATTGCAATATCTATACATATTTTATTGTCACGTTTTTTCGCTTCTTCTATAAGTGCCATCCCAATTGCAAGTGCTGTTTCTGATGAAAACTCTCTGAATTTCAATTCTTTCTCTTCAGCTTCACATTGTTTCATAAGTTCTTTAGCAGTCATACCTTTTTACCCCTTTAATCTATTATTCTATTTTGTATTTTATCTACCAACTCGTTTTACAGTTGCTTCTTTTTTGTCTGTTATATTATGACGTATGTGTGAATTGCATAGCAATGTAGCAATCCTGATACAATGGTGAGTGACAAAATTTACTTTTGACACTCACATCATATCATTTATATAGTCTTATAAACATTAAAAAAATATTTAATAATTTTACTTTCACTTATTTATTATGATAAATTTTTTCTAACTTGTTCCTCGTAAATTGACAATAGCACCTGTGTGATTTCCTGTTGAAATACTCTATTAACAACCAACCATATTATAAATAAGACCTAATATTGATAAACTGTAGATTTTATAAATGAGTCTGATGCTGTAACAGCAATCCTTTCTTGTATCAAAAATGACAAAATTAAATTTATAGAGCAATCATCGCTTATTAGGATATATGCCGAAGAAGACATAGTATTTACAAAATAGAATATTATTTGTTTCAATTTTGTTTAAAGATTATTTGTTTTATGACATCGTTTAGTCACCGCTATTAAACTTATTTTGCTACTTTTCCACTTATTTCAGAACGAAAAAAGGGCTTCCGAAAAATCTCGGAAACCCTTAAAATTACTATAATAAATAACAATTATTCAATGATTGTAGCAACAGCACCAGAACCAACTGTTCTACCACCCTCACGGATAGCGAAACGAAGACCCTGCTCCATAGCTACGTTATGGATAAGTTCAACTGTCATTTCTACGTTATCACCAGGCATGCACATTTCTGTACCAGCTGGAAGTTCGCAAACACCAGTAACATCAGTTGTTCTGAAGTAGAACTGTGGTCTGTAGTTGTTGAAGAATGGAGTATGACGTCCACCTTCGTCCTTTGTTAATACGTAAACCTGAGCTGTAAACTTGTGGTGTGGTGTGATTGAACCTGGCTTACAAAGAACCTGTCCTCTCTGGATCTCATCTCTCTGAACACCTCTAAGAAGAGCACCAATGTTATCACCTGGTTCTGCTTCATCAAGGAGCTTTCTGAACATTTCGATACCAGTTACAACAACCTTACGGATGTCTTCGTGGATACCAACGATTTCAACTTCCTCGTTAACCTTAAGAACACCTCTTTCTACTCTACCAGTAGCAACTGTACCACGACCTGTGATAGAGAAGATATCTTCGATAGGCATAAGGAATGGCTTATCTGTATCTCTCTGTGGATCTGGAACATACTCATCGATTGTGTGCATAAGTTCAAGAATCTTATCACCCCATTCGCTGTTTGGATCTTCAAGAGCCTTAAGAGCTGAACCCTGGATGATTGGTGTATCATCGCCTGGGAAATCATATTCGTTAAGAAGTTCTCTGATTTCCATATCAACTAATTCAAGAAGTTCTGGATCATCAACCATATCACACTTGTTCATGAATACTACTACGTAAGGAACGCCAACCTGACGAGCAAGAAGGATATGCTCTCTTGTCTGAGCCATAACACCATCAGTAGCAGCAACAACGAGGATAGCAGCATCCATCTGAGCAGCACCAGTAATCATGTTCTTTACATAATCAGCATGGCCTGGGCAGTCAACGTGTGCATAGTGTCTCTTCTCTGTTTCGTACTCAACGTGAGCTGTAGAGATTGTGATACCTCTTTCTCTTTCTTCTGGAGCCTTATCAATATTTTCAAATGCAACAGCTTCACCTGTACCAAGTCTCTCATGAAGAGTCTTTGTGATAGCAGCTGTAAGAGTTGTCTTACCGTGATCTACGTGTCCAATTGTACCAATGTTGCAATGTGGTTTTGTTCTTTCAAATTTAGCCTTTGCCATTGTTTAAAATCCTCCTAATTAATTAAATAGAATATTTGTCTGCAAGCAGACTTCTCATAGCTGAAATCTATTATATTATCTTTTAAAGAATATTTCAACTATATTTTGAGTAAAAGCATAGTAAACCAATACTTTTATCTGAATTATACGGCAAATTTACATATTTATTATATACACAAATCTGCCTGATATATACCACTGCGAAATACAGTAACCCGTATTCCGCAGTACATTATATAATCAAGATAATTATTAAGTCATCTGACATCAGCCAGACACTTCTAACTATCATCTATCACTTAATAACTAATTATTTAGCTCTTGAAGCGATAACCTTGTCCTGAACAGACTTTGGAGCCTGCTCATACTTATCGAAGAACATAGAGTAGTTACCACGACCCTGTGTCTTAGAACGAAGGTCTGTAGCATATCCGAACATCTCTGAAAGTGGAACGAAAGCCTTAACCATCTTACCACCACTGATGTCTTCCATACCTTCAATACGTCCTCTACGTGAGTTGATATCACCGATAACATCACCCATATATTCTTCTGGCATTGTAACTTCAACCTTCATAATAGGCTCAAGAAGTGCTGGAGCTGCCTTAGCCATAGCATCCTTAAATGCCATAGAACCAGCAATGTGGAATGCCATTTCTGATGAATCGACTTCATGGTAAGATCCATCATAGATATCTGCTCTAAGTCCGAGAACTGGGAATCCAGCTAAGATACCTGAGTTAGCAGCTTCTCTGATACCATCAGCAACTGAAGGAATGTATTCCTTAGGAATAGCACCACCAACTACTGAAGACTCACAGAAGAGAACTGGAGGTTCATTAATTAATACTGTATTCTTTGTCTCAACATCGAACTTATCAACGTTAGCTTCAAGTGGTGAGAAACGTACTTTACAGTGACCATACTGACCACGTCCACCTGACTGCTTAGCATATTTGCTATCGATATCAACTGGCTTTGTAAAGCATTCTCTGTAAGCAACCTGAGGTGCACCTACATTAGCTTCTACCTTGAATTCACGAAGAAGTCTGTCAACGATGATATCAAGGTGAAGCTCACCCATACCAGCGATGATTGTCTGACCTGTTTCCTGATCTGTATGAGCACGGAATGTAGGATCTTCTTCAGCAAGCTTTGCTAAAGCTTCACCCATCTTACCCTGGTCATTCTTAGTCTTTGGCTCAATAGCAAGTTCAATAACTGGCTCTGGGAATTCCATAGACTCTAAGATAACTGGATGCTGCTCATCACAGATTGTATCACCTGTAACTGTTATCTTAAGACCTACTGCAGCAGCGATATCTCCTGAGTAAACCTTATCTATTTCTTTTCTCTGGTTGGCGTGCATCTGAAGAATACGTCCAACTCTTTCCTTCTTGTTCTTATTAGCATTAAGTACATATGAACCACCGTTTAATGTACCTGAGTAAACTCTGAAGAATGCTAACTTACCAACGAATGGATCTGTCATAATCTTGAATGCAAGAGCTGAGAAAGGTTCATCATCAGATGACTTTCTAGTCACTTCATTACCGTCTTCATCAACACCTGTGATATCTGGGATATCTGTAGGAGCTGGCATATATTCGATAACTGCATCAAGAAGCTTCTGAACACCCTTGTTCTTGTAAGCTGTACCGCAAAGACAAGGAATAGCTGTACCTTCGATAGTACCCTTTCTTAAAGCTGCCTTTAATTCTGGAACTGTAAGCTCTTCATCATTAAAGAACTTCTCCATAAGGTCTTCATCAAGTTCAGCACACTGCTCGATAAGCTTATCGTGGTATTCTTCTGCCTGATCCTTTAAATCAGCTGGAATTTCACCAACTTCAATATCATCACCCTTATCGCCATTGAAGATATAAGCCTTCATTTCAAATAAGTCGATGATACCCTTGAACTCGTCTTCCTTACCGATAGGAATCTGTACAAGTACAGGGTTCTTTCCAAGCTTAGTAATAAGCTGGTTGCATGATCCGAAGAAATCTGCACCCATCTTATCCATCTTGTTCATAAATGCCATACGTGGTACGTTGTACTTATCAGCCTGACGCCATACGTTCTCTGACTGTGGTTCAACACCGTTCTGTGCATCGAATACACCTACAGCACCATCAAGTACTCTAAGTGAACGCTCAACTTCAACTGTGAAATCAACGTGACCAGGAGTATCAATAATATTAATACGGTACTCTGGCTGTGTCTTATCTGGCTTACCTTCTTTTTCAGGTGTCCAGTGACATGTTGTAGCAGCTGAAGTGATTGTGATACCTCTTTCCTGCTCCTGGGCCATCCAGTCCATAGTAGCAGTACCTTCATGAGTATCACCAATCTTGTGGTTAACACCAGTATAATAAAGGATACGCTCTGTTAATGTTGTCTTACCAGCATCAATATGAGCCATAATTCCGATATTTCTGGTTCTCTCCAATGGATATTCTCTTCCAGCCATGGATAAAACCTCCTATAATTATTATTAGAATCTGTAATGAGCAAAAGCCTTGTTTGCTTCTGCCATCTTGTGCATATCTTCTTTTCTCTTTACAGATGCACCTGTGTTATTAGCTGCATCAAGAATCTCATTAGCGAGTCTTTCTTCCATAGTCTTCTCGCCTCTTGCTCTTGAGAATGTTGTCATCCAACGAAGAGCTAAAGCCTGTCTTCTATCTGGCTTAACTTCGATAGGTACCTGGTATGTTGCTCCACCGATACGTCTAGCCTTTACTTCGAGAACTGGCATAATATTGTTCATAGCCTCTTCGAATACTTCTAAAGCAGGTCTTTCAGTCTTAGCTGCGACTCTGTCAAATGCTCCGTATACAATCTTCTGTGCTACTCCTCTCTTACCATCAAGCATAATGTTGTTGATAAGCTTAGTAACCACCTTGTTATTGTAAATAGGATCTGCTAATACATCTCTCTTCTGAGTATGTCCTTTACGTGGCACGGTTCTTCCCTCCTTAACATTGTATTGTCGTCATTGTTAGCACTAATGAACGCCTTACAGCTTCATCAGCCTGACACATCACGACGTTTCATTAATTCATCGGTACTCACAAATTAAATTGTGTTCGCGCCGTATATCTTAAACCTGCAACCTTCGGATTAATCTAACTCCGGCACTAATTAATTTAATTGTTCGTAAATTATTGTATGCAATAATCTGCAAATATTCTGACTTACCATGTAAATCAATCACAGACTTATGATGCTTAATTCTTTATGAATTATTTAGCATCCTTAGGTCTCTTAGCACCGTACTTAGAACGTGCCTGTCTTCTCTTTGCTACACCTGCTGTATCAAGTGTACCTCTGATGATATGATATCTTGTACCTGGTAAATCCTTAACTCTACCACCTCTGATAAGAACAACGCTATGTTCCTGAAGATTGTGGCCCTCACCTGGAATATATGAAGTAACTTCGATTCCATTAGAAAGACGTACTCTGGCGATCTTTCTAAGAGCTGAGTTAGGCTTCTTAGGTGTTGCAGTCTTAACAGCTGTACAAACACCTCTCTTCTGTGGTGCAGATACGTCTGTAGCCTTCTTCTGAAGTGAGTTATATCCCTTCTGAAGAGCTGGTGCTGTAGACTTCTTAACTGTTGACTTTCTTCCCTGTCTTACTAACTGGTTAAATGTTGGCATTCCTTTTTCACCTCCCGGAATTAGAATAATGAATGGTTGCACTTAGTATAATCACTAAGAAAAATGCGTGAGCCTGTCATATTAAACTGCTCATTTATATAATCAGCGTACATAAATAAGAACTTGCTTATTCGCACGCTTATTTAGTATATATTTTTAGAATAAATTCGTCAAGAGTTTTTCAAAAATTTATTATTAGAAATATTACTAAAATATCACATTACTATGCTGTCCTTGTTATTGATATTTTATAAAACAAAAAAGAAGCCGCTTTCCTAAGGATAACGGCTTCTATATTTATTATCTTACGCTTCTGTATCTTCTGTTACATCAGCATCATCGCTAACTTCGACATCAGCATCTAATGTATCTACATTTTCTGTAAAATCAAGTGTTTCATCTGAATCCTCAGTAAAGCTTAACACTTCATCATCTGACTCTTCAATCTCATCATAAGCTGCTGCTGTGTCAAGTTCAACATTCTGGTATCTCTTCATACCTGTACCAGCAGGTATAAGCTTACCAATGATAACATTTTCTTTAAGACCGATAAGTGGGTCAACCTTACCATTAATAGCTGCATCAGTAAGAACCTTTGTTGTCTCCTGGAATGAAGCAGCTGAAAGGAATGAATTAGTAGCAAGTGATGCCTTAGTAATACCAAGAATAATTGGTGTACCAGTTGCTTTTCTCTTACCTTCTTCTTCAAGCTTTTCGTTAACCTCTGTGAATTCAAGAGTATCAACCTGTGAACCAGGTAAGAAATCTGAATCACCAGCAGATTCAATAACTATCTTCTTAAGCATCTGTCTAACAATAAGTTCAATATGCTTATCATTAATATCAACACCCTGAATACGATAAACCTTCTGAACTTCACGAAGCATATAATCCTGAACAGCTCTTACACCAAGGATTCTAACGATATCATGTGGATTCTCTGAACCTTCTGTGATTTCTTCACCCTTAACAACAACCTGTCCTTCCTGAACCTTAACCCTTGTATCTCTTGATACAGGATAAGCTTTTGAGTTACCCTCATCATCAGTAATTACAATATCTGTCTTCTTCTCTGTCTTAGAGAAGCTAACAACACCACCGAATTCTGCAAGGACTGCAAGGCTCTTTGGCTTTCTTGCCTCGAAAAGTTCCTCTACTCTAGGAAGACCCTGAGTAATGTTATCACCGGCAACACCACCAGTATGGAAAGTTCTCATAGTAAGCTGTGTACCAGGCTCACCGATAGACTGGGCAGCGATAATACCAACTGCTTCACCAATCTGAACTGCCTGACCTGTTGCAAGGTTAGAACCATAACACTTAGCACATACACCGATATGTGAACGGCAAGTAAGAATAGTTCTTATCTTAACCTGTGTTACACCAGTCTTAATGATAGCTGCAGCTCTCTTAGGAGTTACAAGGTGGTTAGCTGCAACGATAATCTCTCCTGTAGCCGGGTCTTTGATATCTTCTGCAAGATATCTTCCAGTAATACGTTCCTGTAATGGCTCAAGAATATCTTCCTTGGCATCACTTGAATTAGTAGCTCTATCGTTAACAAATGAATAAACATACATACCAGGTATTATCTTACCAACGCTGCAATCAGTCTCTCTTATAATAAGATCCTGAGAAACATCTACAAGACGTCTTGTAAGGTAACCTGAATCGGCTGTTCTAAGGGCTGTATCTGAAAGACCCTTACGAGCACCATGGGCTGAAATGAAGTATTCCAGTACATCAAGACCTTCACGGAAGTTAGACTTGATTGGAAGTTCGATTGTATGACCTGAAGTATCTGCCATAAGACCACGCATACCTGCAAGCTGCTTAATCTGCTGGTTAGAACCACGGGCACCTGAGTCAGCCATCATAAAGATGTTATTATACTTATCAAGACCAGAAAGAAGTGCATCAAGCAATGTCTTATCTGTTTCCTGCCATACTCTGATAACATTCTTATATCTTTCTTCATCAGTTGAACGACCTCTGTTGTAGTTAATGTTAATCTGTTCAACCTTCTTTTCAGCATCAGCTATAAGCTGCTTCTTAACTGGTGGCACTGTCATCTCCGAAATAGAAACTGTCATAGCCGCTCTAGTAGAATACTTGTAACCCATAGCCTTAATATCATCAAGAACTTCAGCAGTTCTTGTTGTACCATGTGTATTGATAACGTGCTGTAAAATATCCTTTAACTGTTTCTTTCCTACATGGAAATCAACTTCTGGAAGAAGTAAATTCTCTTCCTTGCTTCTATCTACATATCCTAAATCCTGAGGAAGTATTTCATTGAAAATAAATCTACCAAGTGTAGACTCTACAACACCTGAAATCTCTTCTCCAGCTGCATTAGTCTTAGTCATCTTAACTTTAATCTTAGAATGAAGTGTTATAATTCCATTCTCATAAGCAAGAAGTGCTTCATTAACACTCTTGAATATCTTACCTTCACCCTTAACACCAGGTCTTTCCTGTGTAAGGTAGTAGATACCAAGTACCATATCCTGTGAAGGAACAGCAACAGGACCACCATCAGATGGCTTAAGTAAGTTGTTAGGTGAAAGAAGCATAAATCTACACTCTGCCTGAGCTTCTACAGACAATGGAAGATGTACCGCCATCTGGTCACCATCGAAATCGGCATTGAAAGCTGTACAAACAAGTGGATGAAGCTTAATAGCCTTACCTTCTACAAGGATTGGCTCAAATGCCTGAATACCAAGTCTGTGAAGTGTAGGAGCACGGTTAAGCATAACTGGATGCTCTTTGATAACATCTTCAAGTACATCCCATACTTCTGTCTCAAGATGCTCTACGCTCTTCTTGGCTTTCTTTATGTTCTCAGCAAGACCACGCCTTACTAATTCTCTCATAACAAATGGCTTGAATAACTCAATAGCCATTTCCTTAGGAAGACCACACTGATAAATCTTAAGTTCTGGTCCAACAACGATAACTGAACGTCCTGAGTAGTCAACTCGCTTACCAAGAAGGTTCTGTCTGAAACGTCCCTGCTTACCCTTTAATAAGTCTGATAAAGACTTGAGAGCTCTGTTACCAGGTCCTGTTACAGGACGGCCATTTCTACGTCCATTATCTATAAGTGCATCAACAGCTTCCTGAAGCATTCTCTTCTCGTTACGAACAATGATTTCTGGTGCTCCAAGATCAATAAGTCTTGCAAGACGGTTATTTCTGTTGATAATTCTTCTATAAAGATCATTAAGGTCAGATGTTGCAAAACGTCCACCCTCTAACTGAACCATAGGTCTTAAATCTGGAGGGATAACTGGAATTTCTGTAAGAATCATCCATTCTGGCTTAGTACCAGCAGCAATGAACGCATCCATAACTTCAATTCTCTTAATAAGTCTTGCAGCCTTCTGTGAAGTAGTAGTAGCAAGCTCTTCCTTGAGCTTAGCTACTTCTTCTTCAAGGTTGACGTTGTGAAGAAGCTCTAAAATAGCCTCAGCACCCATTCCAACTCTGAATGTATTACCATACTGATCATAAAGATCTCTGTACTCAGTTTCTGTAAGAATCTTCTTGAATGGTATATCTGTTTCGCCTGGATCAATTACGATATAAGAAGCGAAGTAAAGTACCTTCTCAAGATTCTTAGGACCTATATCAAGGATAAGGTCCATACGGCTAGGTATTCCCTTGAAATACCAGATATGTGAAACTGGAGCAGCAAGGTGGATATGACCCATACGATCTCTACGTACACTTGCCTTAGTAACCTCAACACCACACTTATCACATACGATGCCTTTATCTTTAATCTTCTTATACTTACCGCAATGACACTCCCAGTCTTTGCTAGGTCCGAATATTCTTTCACAGAACAGACCATCTCTTTCTGGCTTTAAAGTTCTGTAATTGATAGTCTCAGGCTTAGTTACCTCGCCGTGAGACCACTCTAAAATACTCTCAGGAGAAGCAAGCTTTATCTGAATTTTATCAAATTTCATTGATTTATTTGACTTAATCTCTTCTGCCATTATAGTGCTCCCTTCTATTATTCTTCTATATTTCCGTCACCGTAATCATCATAGTCATCATCTAAGCTGTCATAATCGAAATCGTCATCTTCTGATCCGAGTTCTTCTATGGTTGCCTCACCGTCATCACCCTGCTTTTCTGCGTGATAACCTGCGTTCTTTAATTCATTTTCTTCATCACGGCTACTTCTCTTATAACCACCATCATCAAGAACCTTCTTGAAATCTGTAACTTCATATTCTGAACTTTCAAGAAGCTTAACTTCGTTATTGTCCTGATCAAGAACCCTTACATCAAGAGCAAGTGACTGAAGTTCCTTAAGGAGAACCTTGAATGATTCAGGAATTCCTGGTTCAGGAATGTTCTCACCCTTAATAATAGCTTCATATGTCTTAACTCGACCAACAACATCATCAGATTTAACAGTAAGGATTTCCTGAAGTGTATAAGATGCACCATAAGCTTCAAGAGCCCATACTTCCATTTCTCCGAATCTCTGTCCACCAAACTGGGCTTTACCACCAAGTGGCTGCTGAGTTACAAGTGAGTAAGGACCAGTTGAACGAGCATGGATCTTATCATCAACAAGGTGATGGAGCTTTAAGTAGTGCATGAAACCGATAGTAACCGGACTATCGAAGTATTCACCTGTTCTACCATCGCGAAGTCTTACTTTACCATCTCTTCCGATTGGAACACCCTTCCATTCAGCTCTGTGAGCTCTGTTATCTGAAAGGAACTGGAATACGTCATCTCTTAAAAGTTCCTTGTATTCAGCAGTAAATGTTGTCATATCAGCAGGATATTCTTCACCATTAGCTTCTGCATCTGCCTTTTCGCGTGCAAGCTCTTCATCATCAAATGGATGATTAGCATAAGCATTGGCCATATCAAGTGTATCCATAATATCATTCTCGTTAGCTCCATCAAAGATAGGTGTCGCTACGTTAAAACCTAATACTTTGGCAGCAAGGCTTAAGTGAATTTCAAGCACCTGTCCAATATTCATACGCGAAGGCACACCAAGAGGATTAAGTACAATATCAAGTGGACGGCCATTAGGAAGGAATGGCATATCTTCTACTGGAAGAACTCTTGAAACGACACCCTTGTTACCATGACGACCAGCCATCTTATCACCTACAGAAATCTTTCTCTTCTGTGCGATATAGATACGGACATTCTTGTTAACACCTGGAGCTAATTCATCTCCATTTTCTCTTGTAAATACCTTAACGCCTACAACGATACCATAAGCACCGTGTGGAACTTTAAGTGATGTATCTCTTACTTCTCTTGCCTTCTCACCAAAGATAGCTCTAAGAAGTCTTTCTTCTGCTGTAAGCTCTGTCTCACCCTTTGGAGTAACCTTACCAACAAGGATATCACCGGCTCTTACCTCAGCACCGATACGGATGATACCATCTTCATCAAGATCCTTAACTGCATCTGAACCTGTAGAAGGTAAATCTCTTGTGATTTCTTCTGGTCCTAACTTAGTATCTCTTGCTTCTGTATCATATTCTTCTATATGAATTGATGTATAAACATCATCTCTTACTAATCTCTCACTAAGAAGTACAGCATCCTCGTAGTTGTAACCTTCCCAAGTCATAAAACCGATAAGAGGGTTCTTACCAAGGGCAATCTCACCATTAGATGTTGAAGGACCATCTGCGATAACATCTCCTGCCTTAACCTCATCTCCCTTAAATACAATAGGTCTCTGGTTATAGCAGTTACTCTGGTTACTTCTTGAGAACTTTGTAAGCTTGTACTCGTGAACCTTTCCACTTGTCTCTTTTACAAGAATTCTGTTAGATTCTGATGAAAGTACAACACCATCTTCTTCTGCAACTACACATACACCTGAGTCACACGCTGTCTTATTCTCTATACCTGTACCGATTACTGGTGCTTCTGTCATAAGAAGAGGCACCGCCTGACGCTGCATGTTAGAACCCATAAGGGCACGTGTACAGTCATCATTCTGAAGGAAAGGTATCATAGATGTAGCCACTGAGAACACCATCTTAGGAGATACGTCCATAAGATCAATCATACTCTTATCGAATTCTGATGTTTCTTCTCTGTAACGTCCTGATACTGTATTCTTAACGAAGTATCCATTCTCATCTATCTCTGCATTAGCCTGTGCTACATGGAAATCATCTTCCTCATCTGCTGTGAAGTAATGTACTTCATCTGTAACTCTAGGATTCTTAGGGTCTGTCTTATCGATTATACGATAAGGTGCTTCGACAAATCCGTACTCATTAATTCTTGCATATGAAGCAAGTGAGTTAATAAGACCGATATTAGGACCTTCAGGTGTTTCGATAGGACACATTCTACCATAGTGTGTATAATGTACATCTCGAACCTCGAAACCTGCACGATCTCTCGAAAGACCACCAGGACCAAGTGCTGAAAGACGTCTCTTATGTGTAATCTCAGATAATGGGTTATTCTGATCCATAAACTGAGAAAGCTGTGAACTACCAAAGAATTCCTTGATAGCTGCTGTTACAGGCTTGATATTAATTAATGACTGTGGTGAAATACCGCTTAAGTCCTGAGTTGACATTCTTTCACGAACAACTCTTTCCATTCTTGAAATACCAATTCTGAACTGGTTCTGTAATAATTCACCAACAGCTCTTATTCTTCTGTTACCAAGGTGATCGATATCATCCTTGTATCCAATGCCATACTCAAGATGCATATTATAATTAATAGAAGCAATAATGTCTTCTACTGTAATATGCTTTGGCATAAGATCTGCTGTATTCTTAGCAATAGCGTCCTTAATATCATCAAGTGACTCATTATCAGCTAAAATCTGTGCAAGAACCGGATAATAAACAGCTTCGTTAATTCCTAATTCCTTAGCTTCTTCTGTTGTGATATCTACCCACTTAGTGATATCTACAGCAAGATTAGAAAGAACCTTAACTGTTCTCTTAGTAACCGCACCTTCTGCACCCTTTAATTCAGCAGCAATAAATACCGCTGAAACAGCTGCATTCTGAATCTTCTCAGCTGTTTCTCTTGTAAGCTTATCACCAGCATTAGCAAGAATTTCACCATTGCCATCTACAACGTCTTCTGCAAGAATGTGTCCTGCAATTCTGTTTCTGAATGAAAGCTTCTTATTAAATTTATAACGGCCTACTCTTGCAAGGTCATATCTTCTAGGATCAAAGAACATACCAGAAATAAGTGCTTCTGCACTCTCAACTGATAATGGTTCTCCTGGTCTTAACTTCTTATAAAGTTCAAGTACACCTTCCTGATAGTTAGTAGATGTATCCTTCTCCATTGTTGCAAGAAGCTTAGGCTCTTCACCAAATATGTCAAGAATCTCTGCGTTAGTACCAAAACCAAGTGCTCTTATAAGAACTGTAATAGGTACTTTCTTATTACGATCAACCTTAACATAGAATACATCGTTAGCATCTGTTTCATACTCTAACCACGCACCTCTGTTAGGAATTACTGTTGAACTGTAGAGGAATATCTTTCCATACTTATCCTTCTGTATATCATAATAAATACCAGGTGAACGTACCAGCTGGCTGACAATAACTCGTTCTGCACCATTAATCACAAATGTACCGGTCTTAGTCATTAAAGGAAGGTCACCCATAAAGATTTCATGTTCGCTTATATCTTCGCTCTCTTTATTATGAAGTCTTACACGTACCTTAAGTGGAGCTGCATATGTAGCATCCCTTTCCTTGCACTCTTCTATAGAGTACTTTCTCTCTTCCTCACATAATGCAAAATCAACGAATTCAAGACTGAGCCTTCCGTTATAATCTGCAATTGGAGAGATGTCGCTAAAGACTTCCTTTAAGCCTTCATTTAAAAACCACTGGTAAGAATCTTTTTGTACTTCAATAAGGTTAGGCATCTCAAGAACTTCTTTCTGTCTTGAGTAACTCATACGCATCGATTTGCCTGACTTTACTGGACGTATTCTGTTTTTCTCCATTGACGTTTCACCCCTTAGTTTTCTTTACTTTACATTAATTTATTACATTATCGATATGCGTGCAAATACTATGCACACCATACCATAATAGTGCATTATTCATAGTAACAAAAAAAGTTCCAGCTGTCAATACAACAACTGGAACTTTTTCATATTTTATATAATATACCAAATATGCTTTAAAAAATCAAGCGATTATTCAGCATACCGCAATATATTAAAAATTCTGTTCATATATGCTATGCCATACGGCATATATATGTCAAGCAAGTATCAAACTGACAATCTGAATTACTTAAGAGTAACCTTAGCACCTTCAGCTTCAAGCTTCTTCTGGATTTCTTCAGCTTCTTCCTTAGAAGCACCTTCCTTAACAACCTTAGGAGCGCCATCAACAACTTCCTTAGCTTCCTTTAATCCAAGACCTGTGATTTCACGAACAACCTTGATAACCTTAACCTTGTTAGCACCAGCTTCTGTAAGTTCTACGTCAAATTCTGTCTTTTCTTCAGCTGCTGCGCCTGCTGCTGCACCTGCTGCTACAACAACACCTGCTGCTGCAGAAACACCAAATTCTTCTTCACATGCTTTAACTAAATCATTTAATTCTAATACTGATAAACCTTTAATAACTTCGATAATTTCCTGAGTAGTCATTATTATAATCTCCTTTTTAATAGTCTTTTAATTAAGTTTCGTGGCAGGCTGACATAGTCACACCTGTCCGTCAATAATCATACTGATTATGCCGCGTAATTATGCAACCTCTTCGTTCTTCTCAGCAATCTGCTTAATAACACGAGCAAAGTTTGTAATAGGTGACTGGATGCTTCCAAGGAACTTAGCAAGAAGTTCATCTCTTGAAGGAATGTTAGCAATAGCTGCGATTCCAGTAGCATCATAGTAAGTACCTTCAACAACACCACACTTAAGTTCAAGTGCATCTGCTGTCTTAGCAAAGTTAGCTAAAACTCTTGCTGGAGCTGTAGCATCTTCCTTGCAGATTGCAATAGCGTTAGGTCCTTCAAGAACTTCTGCCATTGGCTCGAACTCTGTACCTGCAATTGCTCTCTTTACTAAAGTATTCTTATAAACCTTGTAAACAACACCAGCTTCTCTTAACTGCTTACGAAGCTGTGTATCCTGCTCAACAGTTAAGCCACGGTAGTCAACTACCACAACGCCCTGAGCGCCTTCTAAGCTTGCTTTGATTTCGTCTACGATAGGCTGCTTAAGTTCTACTTTTGCCATGAATATTTACCTCCTGTTAGATTATATCTGTCGCCAGATAATATTCTGCCCAGACGTACATGTATCAGGCTCATTCAACAACAACCATAACACTTTAAGTATTATGCTTCATTGCTCTAACAAAAAAGTCCTTCTATCTATAAGACAGAAGGACTGAATAAACTGATAATCAATGCTTTACGCATTAAGTCTGTCCTCGGTAGGCGTATTACCTTTAACCCTTTCGGGACCTGCTGTCTTAGGCAAAATGTGAAATCACTTTCACTTTAATTATATTATGAAACCATCACATCAATCTGATACAGATTATAAATCTATATCCAAATCAACCAGATAGTAACACAAACATTGATAGTATACTATCATAATATATTGGTTGTCAACCGTTATTCACAAAGAATATATTAATTCTTCGTAATATTGCGTTGTATAACCCAAATCCTGCAATAAGCTAATCCATTCATCAGCTTACATATGATTAATTAATTATAATTAACCAACGTACTTAGCTGTGCTAACCTTTACACCAGGACCCATAGTAGCTGTAAGAACAACACTCTTTAAATACTGTCCCTTAAGTGAAGTTGGTTTAGCCTTAACGATTGCATCCATAATAGCCTGGAAGTTGTCTGATAACTGCTCCTCTGTGAATGAAGCCTTACCAATTGGCACATGAATGATATTTGTCTTATCAAGTCTGTATTCGATCTTACCAGCCTTGATATCATTAACAGCTTTTGTTACATCCATTGTAACTGTACCAGCCTTAGGGTTTGGCATTAAGCCCTTAGGTCCGAGTACACGTCCTAAACGACCAACAACGCCCATCATATCAGGTGTAGCAACTACTACATCAAAATCAAACCAGTTATCATTCTGGATCTTAGGAATTAATTCCTCGCCACCAACGAAATCTGCTCCTGCTGCTTCAGCTTCTTCAGCCTTAGCACCCTTAGCAAATACTAATACCTTTACAGTCTTACCTGTTCCGTGTGGAAGAACAACAGCTCCTCTGATCTGCTGCTCAGCGTGACGTCCATCACAACCTGTTCTGATATGAGCTTCAATTGTCTCGTCGAACTTTGCAACTGCACTCTTCTTAACTAAAGAAACAGCTTCAGTTGCTTCATATAATGTCTGGCGGTCAATATTCTTGGCTGCCTCAACGTATTTCTTTCCTCTTTTCATTATATAAACCTCCTAGTGGTATTATCGGAAGGATTTCATCTTTCCTCCCACATATTGAACAATCCCGAGATTAATTCTCAGCCACATGTTCTTCTATGAAAATCAACAAATTATAAAATAAAATCTTGTCTAAATGTCTTTAAAGACCTTTAGCAATCTTTATTCAAAGCCTCGTTATAGAATTAGTCTTCTACAACAATACCCATACTCTTAGCAGTACCTTCAATCATTGAAGTAGCTGCTTCGATTGTAGCTGCATTTAAGTCTGGCATCTTAAGTTCAGCAATCTTCTGAACTTCTGCTCTCTTAATTGTAGCAACCTTATTCTTGTTAGGCACGCCTGAACCTGACTTAATATTGCAAGCCTTCTTAAGAAGAACTGCAGCAGGTGGAGTCTTTGTGATGAAGCTGAAACTTCTATCAGCATAAACTGTGATTACTACAGGGATAATTAAGTCGCCCTGATCTGCTGTCTTTGCATTAAACTGCTTTGTAAATTCTACAATGTTAACACCATGCTGACCAAGTGCTGGACCAACTGGTGGAGCTGGTGTAGCCTTGCCGGCAGGAATCTGTAATTTAATATAACCTGTTACTTTCTTTGCCATTGTGGCACCTCCTAAATATAATGTGGTTTATGGCGGCTTTAAAGCCTCCCACTTCTTGTAAGACCTAAATCTTACAGTAATTTCACGTCTGTGAAATCAATCTCGACCGGTGTTTCACGACCGAACATCTCAACATTAATTGTAACACACTGCTTGCCTTCATTAATGCTGACAATTTCTCCTACTGTATCCTCCCAGGCACCTGAAAGAATCTTGATTTGATCACCTACCTTACCAGCAAACTCAACTACTGGCTTAGCTTCTTCATCATCAGAGCTGATTCCGAATGATCTTATCTCAGCTGGAGATAATGGTACTGGTTTAGATCCAGGACCAACAAACCCTGTTACGCCCCTGGTGTTTCTGACAACATACCAGCTGTCGTCATTCATCACCATCTTTACAAAGACATATCCAGGAAACGTCTTCCTCTGAACCGTCTTCTTCTTGCCGTCCTTAACTTCCACTACTGTTTCAAGCGGAACAAGAACTTCAAAAATCTGGTCCTGAAGATTTCTGTTTTCAACAGTTTTCTCGATATTAGCCTTAACCTTATTCTCATATCCTGAATAAGTATGGGCAACATACCATTTTGCTTCGTCCATCTGATCACCTTTTCCTTACTTTACAATGAATTCAATTCCAAAGCGAACAATCAAGTCCACAACTGAAATAATTACACCTAATAATACGGATACAACCAATACAGCGATGGTTTCCTTTGTAAGTGACTTCTGGTCTGGCCAAATAATCTTAGAGAACTCTGCCTTTAAGCCCTTGAACCAGCTCTTTTTCTGTTTTTTTGTCTTAACAGCTTCACTCATCTTAATACCTCACTGATACCAATTACTTTGTTTCCTTGTGTAATGTGTGTGACTTACAGAACTTGCAATATTTCTTTGTTTCCATTCTGTCCGGATGAGCTTTCTTTTCCTTAGTCATGTTGTAATTGCGCTGTTTACACTCAGTACATGCCAATGTTATCTTTACTCGCACAACTTCCACCTCCAATTATTTATTTTGCAGGTGTTATTAACACCAATTGGTTTTTCTTTAATACCTGAACTGTTGGGTAAGTTTCGGGCATAAAAAAAAGACCGCTTCCATAGCCAGCCTAATATAACATATTTTTTGATATTTCGTCAACCAGATTTTTATAATTTATACATTATTTATATAAATATTTTCAAAAAACCTTAAACATTCTACTATATGTATATTGCAAAATCAAGCCATTCCTTATAAAATATAATAAAGTTTATGGATATAGCAAATGGAGTTACTGTATCTGCAACTGATGACAGTTAAAGTTATATATTTATGTGTTTTATATGTAATTATAGTAATATATTAAATATTTTGTGACGATACACATTATACCAATTATACATACAGACAGGGAGGTGACTGTTATGATTAGTAGTGTATACAGCTATTATTTATCCCAGTACGGGAACAAATCTAATTCCAAGTATGACTCACATACAAGAACTCAGCTTAAGAACACATATAGCAAGGTTGTTAAGATTAACAGCCAGACTCCTGTGTACAAATTAGACTTATCAACTGCTGCCCAGAAATACGCCATTGATTTAAAAGAACATGCAAGAGCGTTAGAGAATATTACTGAGGATTTATCTGACGGTGCTGATGGTACAATGACATTTAAGAAGTCTGCTGTATCAAGCAATGCTTCTGCCGTCAATGCCAGTTACATTACCGACTTTGGTGCAGCATCAGATGATGAAAGCTTTGATATAAATGTTAAACAGTTAGCCTGTTCACAGCTTAATACAGGTAACTACCTACAGCCACGTTCAAAGCATATAAAACCTGGCGAATATTCTTTTGATTTATCAATCAATGATGTTATATATGAGTTCCAGTTTAAAGTGGACAACTCCGAGACAACTAATAATATACAGAACAAGATTGCAAGACTTATCAACCGCTCCAACATTGGACTTACAGCTAATATCAAGGAAGATAATCTAGGCAATACAGCTATTAATATTGAATCAGAAGCAACCGGCATTAACGGAACAACTCCTGTTATATTCTCCATAAAGTCAGATGATGCTAGCAACCAGCCGCTCATTGATACTCTTGGACTTGACAGGGTTACACAATATCCAGCCAACGCCATATTTGATGTTGATGGTGATGAACGCTCATCTATGAGCAATTCAATAACAATCAACAAAGCATATGATGTCAAATTATCAAAGGTAACAGAAGAACCTGTAACAATAAGCCTCAAGGCAGATGCAGACTCTATTGTGGAAAGTCTTAACGAACTTGTAGCTGGTTACAACAACCTTATCTCTGTTACTAATGATGAGAATAATAATCATTTTCAGGGAACAGAAAAGCTCCAGAATGAAATCGCATCAATTGCACGCTCATACAAGAAGCAGCTTGCAGACAGCGGACTTTCGCTTAATAAAGACGGAACTATAAGTGCTGACAAGGAAGTTATTATTAACGCTGATAACAAAGACGCCTTAAGCCACATTTATGAAAGCCTTAATTCGTTTAAGAATTCCATTAAAGAAAAGGCTGAGGATATTGCACTCAACCCTATGGACTATGTCAACAATAAGATTATTGCATACAAGAATCCATTAAGGTCATTCCCTGATCCTTATAACCTTTCGGCTTATACCGGAATGATGTTTAACGGATATATTTAGACTTATAAGACAAGATGTGTTTACAGCAACCGTGTTTGACAAAAATTGTTATAGGACAAAATGTGTTGATAGAAACCATATCTGGAAGAACATATAAATAACCCCTGTTATAGAAGAAAACAACAATTCATTATCTGCTGTTTTCTTCTATAACAGGGGTTTTATCTTTTATTAAATTACATATATTATATATCAGGGCGTATTGAACTGGGTTAATCTATCAATACATAATCCATCAATATATTCTATTACTTGCAGACAGCCTCAGCACAGTCCTTAAACTGTGCGATGAATACTCTTACCTTTACAAGAGCATCAGCCTTAGCTGAATCATCACCTGACTTTAATGCTGCTGATAACTCTTTAACAGCCTTATTACCATCAGCCTCATCTACTGCCGGCTGTGCACCTGCTGTTAAATCTCTTGTTGCATTATACATCTCAAGAGCTACATTAACTCCGTCAACAGTCATTCTAAGATACTCATCTGTATCATCCTTCTTATCGCCTTTAAGTTCTGGAACAACTGTATCTATACAGTGAAGTACATTTGTGCAATATCCTTTTGCTTCATTTAATACTTCTATCTGTTCTTTCTTCATATCCTCCATGACATTACCTCTCATCCTTAATTAGTCTAATAAATATATCGGCACTCACCGCATTTACTTAACACCTTACTTTTCATTAGCAATAAGTGTTTCTATTGAATTCTGGTCAATATCTCCATTATCCATTCTTGGAAGTGGTGCTTTGCTTATGATTGTCTTCTGGATTTCCCAACGGTAACCCTTCTTTTCGTTATATTTATTAATAAGCCTCACAAATCTTTCTTCTCTTACATCTTTATCTATTGGCACAATAACTGCTGTAAGCTTGTCATCATATAAAGTAACATAGCTTTCTGCAACTCCATCCAGTGCACTAATCTGCCTTATTGTAACCGTCCTGCTTATCTTCTCTCCTGTTGGAAGAAGAATAATCTCAGGGTTACGTTTTAAAAGTACAAGACGCCCTTTATCATTAATTCTTCCTATATCACCTGTATGATATACTCCGTCCCTGATGACACGCTTAGTATATGCATCATCTTTATCGTAGCCTTTCATAACGCAGTCACCACTTACCACAATCTCACCATCAGGTTCAATTGCAACCTTAGAACTAGCAAATATCTTGTAAGTGCCATCCATAGTATCATTAATTCCAATACATCCTGACACCTCTGTCATTCCAAATACATTGTATACCTTCAAATCCCTGTCCTTTAACGCCTCAAATAATCTGAACGGACAGCTTGCACCTCCTATAATTATAGTCTTAAGATTTTCATTAAGTGCTTTTATTCTCTTCAGATATTCAATCATAGATGGTGTTCCAGGCAGGATTGTAGGATTGTAATAATAAGTATCTGCATCTATATGTCTTAAGCCTCTTCCAATACATACACACGCACCATTATGGATTGGCCATATAAGACTGTATATATATCCAAATATATGATGAAGTGCAATCTGTGCAAGCACCTTATCCTCTGGTGCACACATACAACATTCATTAACTGCACTTACTGTATTAAGTATATTGGAAACTGTAAGCACAACCGCCTTGTCACACTCCTGTGGAACGGCTGTAAGCATAAGAATATTGCCCTCTTTTACATTTTCTTCATTATATATAAGGCCATTTACCTCATCCTTCTCCGCATCAGTTATTATAATTGCCTCATTGTCTGCAAGTATATACTGGTTAGTAGATGATAAAATGTAATCAACACCCACCTTCTTTAATATATCATTTCTTGTATTCTGGGGAAGGAAAAAATCAACAAGCACAACGTCCTTACCAGCAAGGATTGTTCCAAACATATTAACTATCCATCTGTATGAAGCTGGTCCATATATTGCAATCCTGCTGCCCTCAAACCTCATAAGATGAAGTGCTTTCTTATATGAGTCCTCAAAAAGCTTCTGATAAGTAACCGTCATCGTGTCATATATAATCGCCTCTTTATCCGGATACTTCTCAGCATTGTATTTTAACATCTTATAAAATGAATTAATCTTATCCATATAATTTCTCCAATCGCATAATATTGGTGTCACATTGATATTATACTCTTTAGGTGACATAAGCCGCAAGCACAAACAATGCACATATGCAAAAATGTATATCTAATTTCTTAATATACTATCAATTCTGTCTTTCACCTTAAAATTCTCTTTAACCTTTTTATAGCCATTATCCGCAATCCATAATCTTTCATCTTCATTATCAAGATAATACTGTACTTTCGCTATAAGGTCTTTAATATCCTCATATACAACAAGATCCTTTCCCGGCGTAAAATATTCCATTATCTCTGCCTGGTAGTTAGTTATAAGAAATCCCTTGCAGGCAAGTACGTCAAGCACACGCAGTGGAATTCCTGACTGTATTATCTTAAGCGATATATTAAGGTTAATCTTTGCATTATAAAATGCTTTGGGCATCTGGGAATAATAATCAATATATCCCCTATTATTGACATTATTTAATCTTTCATCCACATCTGTAGAATATAGATTAACATTACACCTGTTCTGCAAAAGTGCAAGTGCCATAAACCTCTCCCTGCTTGTGACCTCTGTTGCCAGTGCATATGTAACCTCCGGCTTAATAACCGAATAACTGCCATTGGATACATTGGCAAAATTCTCATTAATATGCTTCATTATATTATCATTAATGCAGTCATCTATAATATATCCTCCATACAGCTTTTGCTGTGTTTCAACAATACCTTCAAGATAACCTTTCGTGTATACATCCTGATAATTACTTATATAAGAATAGTCCGATTTATACAATTTTCCAACAAATGCAACATCACACGCATAATTATCATCTTTAGCTAAAGCCGGCCGAAATGTATCTACATCAGCCGCCAGCGGCAAATGCTTCGCCCCTGCTACTCCATTTTCCATATAATGCTGTGCCTGTATTCTGTCAAAGAAATAAATTGTATTACACTTATTCTTTAATACCTCTGTCCTTCTTATATTGATAGGGCAGTCATACACCCACGAAATATAAGGAAGCTTTAATCTATTACACAAGTCCGAGATAACCGGCGAGAAATTAACTGAAAACACACAGTCGTATACATTCTTGGACACCGCTATATATCTGTCAAGACTACTCTCAAGTTCACTGTCATTATCCCAGTCTTTCATCGTGTAATAAAATGTATCATATTCTATATTAAGTTCCTTTAATGCTGCCTCTATGCCCTTCTGCATAAATGCATCCCATTGAAAAAATAGTACTTTCACAACACATCTCCTCTGCCGATATAATAATTACCTGAATTATAATATATTACACTGCTTATTAGCAATCAATAACAGACTTATGTCCGAAATATTCAAAACCATTCCAACTGATATATGCTGTTATAATGAGCACTAAAGTGCTCATCTTAAAAGTTCCTTACGGAACTTTATATGCGCTGAATAGCTGCGCAAAATTTATGATATAATATGACTACTTCGTAGTCACTTAGAAGTTTCTTCGAAACTTCGGATGCGTGGAAAAGCAACGCAGGGCATATGATATAATGAGCACTAATGTGCTCATCTTAAAAGTTCCTTACGAAACTTTATATTCGCTGAAAAACTGCACAAAATTTATGATATAATATCAGAGATAAAATAAAAATAATACGAGGAATACTATGAGAATTCTTGAATTTGAGAACCACCACTTTGGTGTTGAAGATATTAAAGAAGCCCTTACTGAGATGGGGCATGAATTAACAGTTGTATCAACACCACTTTTTCTGGAAAGAGCAAGCGAAGAGTTTGATAAGCTTTTTGAAGAACAGATTACAGGACAGCACTACGATGCCGTATTCAGCTTTAATTACAGTGCCGCCGTATCTACTAACTGCAACCGCCACAACATTCCATACATATCATGGATATACGACAGCCCGCTTCTTACACTGTATTCATACACTATAACCAACCCCTGCAATTACATATTCTTATTCGACAGTGAACAATATCTACAGCTTAAGAATGGGGGAATAAATACAGTATATTATATGCCTCTTGCTGTCAACACTGCACGTCTTGACCGTATGCCAATGAACACCAGGGTTCATCAGGTATTTGACAGTGATGTATCATTTGTCGGCTCTATGTACAACGAAAAAGGCAATTTCTATGAAAGACTAGAGAATATATCTCCATATGTTAAGGGCTACCTCGATGCTGTAATAAATGCACAACAGCATATATATGGTGCTAATTTCCTTGAAGATGCACTTACTCCTGACATAATTAAAGCCATACAGGAAATAACACCTTACACACCTAATAAAGATGGCATTGAAACTCCTTCTTATGTATATGCGAATTATTTTCTTGCAAGAAAGGTCACACAGAATGAACGCTTTGAGATATTAAAGGCTGTATCTGACCATTTTACAACCAAACTTTATACACACAACCCAACTCCAGAGCTTCCTGATGTGATTAACAAAGGACCTATTGATTTCTACGACAATATGCCTTATGTATTCAAATGCAGCAAAATCAACCTGAATATCACTCTGAGAAGCATTAAATCAGGTATTCCGCTCCGCTGTATGGATATTATGGGTGCCGGTGGATTTCTACTCACTAATTATCAGGCAGATTTCCTTGAATACTTCACACCTGATAAGGACTTTGTATATTACGAATCAATTGATGACCTTATCAGAAAATGTGATTACTACATAAAGCACGAAGATGAACGTAAGGCTATCGCGCTAAATGGTTACAATAAAGTTAAAGAATTCCACAATTATAAGGTCAGGTTAAATGATATATTCAAAATTGCTGGGTTGATTTAATATCATAATTGTAATTTATAAGCCTCTTAAGATACTCTCTGCCCTATTATCCCAAATATGTTCTTTAGAGGCTTTTATATATGCGTTCTGTGCTATACTCTCTCTTAAGCTGTCATTTGCAAGTAATTCTCTTACTACATCTGGCAGCTTTTCAAGATGTTCAAGATTAAACGTAACAATATCCTCATAATTGTTAAATTCTCTATCCAGATATTCTGTTCTCTCACTTAAGCATACCGCACCAGACAGGCATATATTAGCTATTCTTTCCGTCATTCCTGCCTTATGCCAGGTCATCACATTAAGTCCTATCTTAGATCTGCCCCATATTTCAAGGGACTCATCTACATTTACAGCATCATGCTTTATGAGATTATCTTTGCCAAGTCCCGAATATCTGTCCCAGGTATCTCCAAATACATCAATCTTAATACCTGCTGCCAAAAGTGTCTCAAGCACCTTCGTCCTATAGTAATTAACTATATTGCGGCATACATCCTGCAAAGAATCAAGCAGTGAAAGAAACTTTTGCTCATCAATATTAAAATCTTTGTATACAAGAAGCTCTTTAAGCCCCTGTTCAAATGTTATATTAGGATGTGCTTTCATATACTCATAATATTCTTTTTGAAACTCATCTTTAATAACACTCTCATCTACATAATTACACGCCCCGATAAACACTATATCAAATGGTCTGTCCTTATTAGCCTCCCAGCCAGCATCTTCTCCTGCTGGTGGAAGCTGCAAAGCATTGACCGCGCCAAAATGCTTCTCTATAAATTCAGCATAATATCTATCCTGGCACAAAAGATAATATTTATCATCTATTCCTTCAAACAAATTTCCAAAATACATTGGATTATCAAACCAGAAAATGTACTTAGGACATTTCATCTTTCTAAAATAGTCTTTAAATAACACAATAGACTGAAAACCTATAAAACCCTTTAATGAATTATCCTCAATATCAGATAGATTTACAGTCATTCCATAACTTCCATCAGATGTTATTACTGCCTGCCCTTTTTTGATAAGAGACTTGGTTATATCACCTGCAAATCTTCTTAATACTCCGTGGCAAGTATTATCACCCATAATTACATAAAATGGTGCTGTATTAATCTTAATCTTTGCAAACAGCTCATCATTATTAAGAATTTCCAATAACTGTCCGTTGTATAAATATGCACACCCTTTACTGTCAGCATATGCCTTCATTGCATATATTGCATTTTCAAGCAGTCCTTTGTGTGTCAATTCTTTCATATAAAGCTTTAAAACATAAGCATATGTAAGGAATTGGGCAGCTGTCTGTTCATCTGATATGCCTGTCACATTATACGCTTCCTGTACGTCTGATGAACCCGCTGCATTATCTGCTTCCTGTACGTCTGATGAACCCGCTGCATTATCTGCTTCCTGTATGTCTGATGAGCCTGCTTCCTGTGAAAATAAGTTCTCTTCGCTTGAACACAGCACGCCATATATTCCATTGTAATTATACTTTTCTGCATAATATGCCACTCTTACCGCAAGCTCATAATCTATGCCAGCCGTTAATTCTTCATTATAACAGCCTGTATACACGAGTATGCTTTTCTTAATGAGCACACCATATACATTCATTTTAAAATAATCAATTATGTTATTAAAATCTATTTCTCCGTCAGGCACATTTTCTCCAAATATAGCCATACCATAATCCAGCAGGAAATCATTTTCCGTGATTATCTGTCTTATCTCTTCCTCACTTGTTACATTTTCATCAGCCAGTATCACATAATCTGCCTCTTCCGCCCCAATCATAAGATTTCTTTTAGCCGGACTTTTAAAATCCTCTCTATTAAAATCAAACCCTTTAATTATATCCTTGTGATAACTGCTGTTTTCCATATTATCCATCTCACTTTCTTATCTTTCCTATAAGAATTCTTATATTTATGTATATAACTTCGCCAGCTGCTTTACGCTTTCTTACTGGCAACACGTCTTTGTTTATGATAAAATATAATTCTCAATTACTTATATAGTATATATGCAAAGGAGAATTATGAACATACTTTTTTATAGATATGGAAGTATATGCGAACCCGACATTATCGCTTCCTTTAAACACCTTGGTTTCAATATAACAGAAGATACAAGAGAAGTATACAACAAACAGCTTCTTCCATCAGACTGCATTAAGGGCCTTAACGAGCTTTTAAAGCAGGACACTTATTCTTTTATATTCTCAATTAACTTTTTTCCTTCAGTATCTGATGTATGTAATATATGGGGTATTCCGTATCTGTGCCTTATCGTGGACAGCCCTGTACTTGAATTATTCTCAACTTCATTAGCTAATCCCTGCAATAAGGTATTCTTATTCGACAGACAGTTGTACAACGATTTCCACCACATCAACCCTGACGGAATATTTCATATTCCGCTTGCCACTAACGTGCGTGACAATTACGCTACTGCAACTATGGCAAGTGCTGCTGACAGAGCCAGATTTTCATCAGATATATCATTTATCGGCTCTTTATATTCCGAAAAATGTCTGTATAACAAGATTACTCTTCCTGAAAAAATGCGTGGCTATGTAGACGGACTTATTGAAGCGCAGCTACTTGTATATGGATATAACTTCATCGAGGAATGTGTAACCCCTGAACTAATAGAAGCATTTTGCAAAGTCAGACCTGAGCTTATCAACTTTCCTGACAGTATGAAGGTTGATACAAAAGCTGTAATTGCACAGCACATTATAAGTGTAAAGGTGGCTGAACAGGAGCGGCTTCGTTACCTGAAAGCTTTATCTGAACATTTCAACGTAGACTTGTATACAGGCAGTGATACATACTCAATGCCACTAATTCATAATCGTGGTTTTGCTAAGACAAACACAGAAATGCCTATTATATTCCACCAAAGCAAAATCAACCTTAACTTAACAGCCAAATCAATACGAAGTGGTCTGTCTCTTCGCATATTTGACGTACTTGGCTGTGAAGGTTTTCTTATAACTAACTATCAGGCAGAACTGCCAGAACATTTTAATATAGGTGAAGATCTGGAAGCATATACAAGTCTTGATGACTTAATGGGAAAATGTGAATACTACCTTTCACACGATAAAGACCGGCAGGAAATTGCTCACAATGGTTTTGAAAAGGTTAAAAAGTACCATACTTATGATATCAGGCTTACTCAGATGCTGGAGATTGCGTTTGGGCTTAAATAATAATAGCTGGAGGCTATGCCTCCAGCTTTCTTATCCTCTCAATTCCACACTTATGCTTCTTAAACTCTCCATTATCCTCTTTACCGACAGCATAATTAATTCCAACAAGCACAACTTCTCCCGAATACCCCTTTAGGCTCTGTACATACTGTTTTTCCTTAATCTGCTCTATAGCTGCACTGACAGATTTATTCCATTTCAGCTCTACTACTATTGCTGGTTTATTAACATTATTCCTTGGGACAAAAACCATATCTGCATATCCCTTGCCACCTGCAAGTTCACGATAGATTGAATAATCCTTTTTAGCAGAATAATATGCAAGTGATATAACACAGGCAAGTGCATTTTCATCATTATATTTTAAAATTGATGTATTTTCCTGATGTGCCTGTTCTATCATTGATGAAACCTTCTCCTCATCACCCTGTAACGTAGCAGATAGTAACTCGTCCGAGCTTCTAATCGCATCCATAACAGGCTCCCAGCCTCCATCTTCAATACAATTGATAAATTCCTTCTGCACCTCCTGATTAGGTATTGCCACCTTCTTATTATCAAAGTCATAAGTCAGATATCCAAGATGTACAAGTAATGTTAACACATCATCAGAACTCTCCAGCGTGGTCATATCATTTTGAAATTTATCAGGATTAACCGGAACACTCTCTCCTGCTATAAGCCTTGTTACAAGCGACTTAAGATTATACATATCAAGCTGTATATACTTCTTCAGTGCTTCATAAGTCTCTGTCTTAGTCCAATAACTGTCGAAATCACGCCCAAGAAGCGACATAACAACCGACCTTGGGTTATATATCTGCACACCTTTAAGTTCGTATCCATCATACCATTGTTTCATTTTTTCATATGGCATATCATACTGGACACATAATTCTTTAACCTCTTCTTCAGTAAATCCAGTAAACTCTGCAAGTTCCCTCTGATTAGTCATTGAATACTCATCAAACATATTCAAAGCAGAATGTTCCCCATATTTCTTAATAGGAAGAATACCTGTCATATATGCTAATGCAACATACGATTTACCTTTTATAAAAAATCTTAAAAAGTCCAGATATTTCTTCTGTTCCTCGACATTATCCGGATATTTTCTGAATATACAATCCCATTCATCTATGATTATAACAAATGGCAGTTTCTTTTCACTATATACAGTTTCTAAAACATCAACAAGATCATTCCAGTCAAAGCAGTCTACATCTAAATATTCCTTCTTAATATCCCACAATAATCTTCTTTGCAGATAATCTATCAGATCATCCACCGAGGCTGCCCTGCTAAGGAAATCAATCATATTAATGTGAATTACATTGTATTTATTAAGATGTTCTCTGTAATCCTGTTCTTCTGCTATTTTAAGTTCATCAAACAGCTCCTTTGATTCACAGCCTCTGCTATAATATGCCGCAAGCATATTGGCAGCCATAGACTTTCCAAAACGGCGAGGACGACTTACACATATATTCTTATGCTCACCACATAAAACAGAATTAGTGAATTTTAACAATCCTGTTTTATCAACATATATTTTAGACTTTTTAACTGCATTGTAAAATTCATCACTTGGGGGATTCAAATATATTCCCATTATCTATGTCCTCCTCTCCAACACAGAATATAGTTCACACATTTCTTATCAGCTGTTCCACAATATTACCCCACACATAATTGTCTGCCACAATATCGAAGCCATTCTGAATTATCGCTTTCGCTTCATCAGAATTATCCAGATAATGCTTTATTAACTGAGGTATTTCTTCACACGCATCAAGTTTATAATAAACAATATCTTTCTTATCCTGAAAATGCTCTTTAAGCCACTTACTTGAATCCGTCAATGGTAAAGAACCTGACAGCAGGATATTAAATATTCTATCGTGAGTACCCGCCTTAAACCACGGCATAACATTAAGATTAATCTTCGCCTCTGCCATAACTGGAAGTGTCCTGGCAAATGGAACACGGTCATTAATAATATGCACATTGCTTAAATTAGCAGAAGGGTGATTTTCCCAGCCTCTTCCTAACAGCCATATATCAATTCCTGCTTCGGCTATTATTGAAATAATCTTCTCCCTGTAATACATTCTCGCCATCCAGTCTATAGGTTCAGAAAATCTAAACAACTGCTTAACCTGCTCCTGCGCTAATGAGAGCTCCATCATATCAATAACATCAAGCACTGCCTGCTCCGTTGTTATACTATTATTGTCAATCATATACTCAGCAAGATTGTGATAAAATACTCTGAGCAGTTCATTATCTTTAAATGTATTATCAATCTGTTCCAGATAGCTCTGTGGTCTGTAATATGTCCCAGAAAATAACACATCATATGGACGTTTATCATAACCTTCAAGATTTAACTTTCCATTATAAGTACCCGCATGTGGCATAAATTCTACTCTGCCTACAGTATCACCAAAATATTTCTTAACATAATCAACGTGATTATCATCACAGCAGAACTGCACATAATTTCTTGGATGCGTCTGCATAGTCGGATGAAATCTCAATGGGTGATCCATCAAAATATTAAGAGCTACCGTATCCATAGAATCCCACAGCTCTATAAACATATCGTCTTTTAAGCCTATTCCATCAAATCCTATAGCCGCATCTGCTCTTACCGAAAGGAACTCCGTAAATGCCTTAAAGGAATGACTCTCATCCTGCGTGCTGTTAGTTAAATCTAATATAAAACACTCGTGATTTCTTTTTATTAATTCTTCCACAATTCTATCCGTAAAATAGTTGAAAGATTCTACAGTAGAGTAAAATAGTACGAAACGCATAGGTAATCCTTTCTAATAATCAATAGTGTAATAATTTAACCTAAATTATTCTCATTATATAGCAACTGCATTCCTCTTAATTCTAATTCATCCTTGAGTGGAATAACTGGCTTGTACAATTTAGTGTACGCTTCGCCTATTGCACCTGAAAATGGTACAAATTCTGCTCTATCTTTTTCATCACCTATAGCATTCACGTGATTCATAGCTATACCCGGATACCGCTCAATATAATATATTTTCTTTATACCATAATCATTAGCTATCATAGTACAATTCTCACAGGAACTTGATGTTGTAAATAAATATCCACCCTTTGCCTTTGTCTTATCACAATCTAAAAATGCCTTTGCTTCTGCGTGTATTGCCCTTGAATGAGAAGGATTATTTTTATGTTCAATTGTATTATATACAGTTTTAAAACAATAACAGGAAGGAACTCCGCACATTATATGTTCTTTCATATCTCCCATATTGTATTTATTAATATTTTTATTAAAATTACCCTCATAATCTAATTCAAATTCACTATATGTTGGACACTTTACCGCTGGATTCTTTTTTATTATTTGTGTCTGTTTCTGAAGATCTTCTATGCTTCTATAAATACAAGGAATCTTACTATTAGCGTGCACATCATTCCAGCCAACCGATAATATGTTATAATGTTCATCAGTTACAACTGCACCAACCTGTCTTGAAATACAGCCAGAATTGATCTTTTCATCAAACGCTATCTGCATACACCTTTCCACATCTGTCGGTGAAACTAATCCTGGGTGCATAATAAGACTTATATATTTAACAATATTATATGTTAAATACTCTTTAAGCTGTATTTCCATATTTTTCTGACTAAATAAAACATCTGCATTTTGAATAGAATTCTGGCTATCCTGTAAATATATTGGATATAAATTTGATAATAAACAATACACTCTTATCGGATCTTCTAATATGCTTATATAAAATTCAAATTCCTGCTCCAATATGCCTTCTCTTTCAAAAATGCTTATATATTTTATTTCATCTAAATCAGGACATAATGTTTCCTTTTTCCAGCCAGTATCTCTTCCTTCTATATATATATCTAATTTTTTATATATATAATTTATATAATCTGAGGCACTTCTTAGACTTCTTATATACTCCACGACTTTATTATCAGTTTTAAGCCCCATACCATCTATATCCAAAGCATCCAGTAATATATCCACGAATTTCTTAAAGCCATTCTTTATCTGCTCTGGCTGTTCATATAATTTTAAATAATTACTCTTTCTATATCTGTTATCTCCAAATTTTTCCTTATCATTATCCAACATTCCAAAAGTATAGTATGCTGAGTATCTATCCTTTAAAAAGCTGAATTCATAAGGGTTCTTTAATGAATCAATAACTATTCTTACAGGAACAGATTTTTCATTAAATATTGGAGCTCTTCTTATTTTTATAAATGTATTAATTCTTTTGACTAAACTATAAAAATAATCAAATTTCTCACCATTCTGTGCTTTTCTAAATGCTTCTTTCCATTTACTCCTATCGAGTGTTCCAAAAAATCGAATTTCATTTCCATATTTTTGAAATAATTTAATATATTCATCATCTAACACATTTTTAATATATTCACCTACACAAGGTAATATATATTTTGTATAAACATAAAGTGACATATCTTCGCTTTTGCTTCCGCCAGAACCTTTTGGCACTTTCTTTTCTTTCAATGAGCCAATAAATTCACACAATTCATCATTATATTCTTTTATCCTATCAAGCATTGACTTTCCATCTGTACTTGGGCTCATAAATTGTTCTATTTCTCTTTTTACGCTTTCTTTATAATAGCTCTCTCCCTTTTGATAATCTTCCTCATCAAAGCCTTTTTCTTTCTCTAATTGGTTTTTCTTAGCTTTTAAAAGTCTGATAATTGCATTCTCATCAATTTGGCTTTCCAAAAAATGTTCATGTGTCTTATTATGATTATAACGTGCTATCTTCTCTAAATCTTCTATAAAATAATTATAACTGTTAGAATTCTCCAAAATATATGTAATTATTACATCTCTTGCTTTTATTACATCAAACTTTTTCCAGTTATGCTTAGCATAATTACATATATGTTCATATTCCAGTTCTTTTGAAACCTCACTACTTAATTCTGACCATTCTGATGACATATACGGTTCAAGCAGTTCATAATCTTGTGCTAATACATTTGTCATCTCTCCAATTACCCCACCAATAGGACCTGTTAAGCCTATTATTATAAATTCAGCTCTCTCACTAAATACTTTTCTAATAGTCTGGAATTTTAATTTATCCGAAAGGCTCTCTGTTACCTCTTCATCATTATTCATTAAATCATCCCCCTTACTTATTATTTATTACATTTATCTAATTTTATCCAAGAACCATTTTTCAATAGCCTTTACAAAGAATGGGAATAAGATATATGCCGCTAATGCACCAAGTGCATAATCGGTCACTTTTTTGGAATCTACATTTTCCCTGTTACCCAATATATGCCATATAATTAAGATAATCAGCAATACAACAATTCCCACAATTGCTTTTAAATTGCTAACAATAAATCTGCAAAATCTATATCTTAGTGGCAAAAATTTCTGTTTCGTATCTATATATTTATTTACAACATCTATGCTTTTTTCCATTTCCTGTTGATACATATTACGAATTTTACGTATATGTGCTCTCATATATTTGGCTAACAGCTTTTGTCTTGCTTCACAATATTCTTCTTCACTTATACTCGGATTATCTTCTAAATTATCATACTGTTCTCTTTCAGCTTCATTAAGATTTTTTAATATGCAGCTCTCTAATCCACAATTATCTCTCTCTTTAAGCTGGTCAGCTAAATCCTCTAGTATCTCTACTTTTTTCCTTTTCAATATAGAATTATTCCTATACACAGTTTCATCTAATATATCCCACCTGCCGGATTTATTATCCGATGATTTAGTGGCTACAGAATTCATATGGTAAAATGTTAATGTTACAAAAGAATTATAAATGATCCTGCCACACGCTTTTTCTTCTATTACAAATTCAATCTTCTTGTCAGTGGGATTATTATATGGAATTAATAACTGCCCTTCCCAGCCTGGATCCAACGTTGTTGATATATGTCCAAAGCCAATCGCAGTGTTTCTTAATTTAGAATTAAATTCACCTGTTATATTCGATGATACAGCTATTGACTCACGCGTTCTTATAAGAACTGTATCATTTTTATCAATCATTACAAATACCTTATTCTTTTGCCTGATAATAGGTAGTAATTTCTTCTTTTTAGTAGAATATATAAAATATGTAGGCGTAAGATTATAGCCTGATGGTTGCAACTGACTTTCGTCAAATGGTGCAATAAATATAGCACCTTTACTCATAGCTTCCTCGATGTCATTATTACTCAATACCCCGTACATCATTAAATCATCTTCATAATTCATATTATTATCTCCTGCCTATCTACTCTTTTGCCTCTTGTTATCCTCTATTTTTCTGTAATATCACCCTTTCTCTTACTAATTCACGAACCACTTTTGTTGATATTATTATAGGCTTTTTTATTTAATTGTACAAGTATTATAATATATCAAAATGTAAAATAATAATTACATATATAAGCACCAAATATAAAATCATAAAACATAATGGTAACTTCACTTCTATATTAGTACCTTCTTTGATATCTTCTATTATTTCTTAAACAATTCCATTCTTCAGAAAATACATTTGCAGGTAAATTTTTTTCTAGAGATTTAATAACCTTATACCTTTCACGCTTTATCTCTCTAAAATTTAATATTAGCTTTATCCATATGATACATATTATTAATCCTACTGCAATTAATGCTATTGTCCTTATATCCCACACAAATGAGATTGCAGCTATAACAGCCGTATTAATGGCACAAAATCTATCATTCATATTATCTCTTCTTTGATTTACTGCGTTTAGCATTTCTACGCAAGACTGCCATTGACTTACGATAATATTTTCATCTTTTCTTTTTCTCATATATTCTTTTCTCACTAGGTATAAGCGTTACTAAAATATATTTATACTATCTTTATTCTTATCTATCTTATTATTATATTATCATAATATAAATACAATTATTTCACATAATCTATTATCTATATATATTTAATAAACGCTCTAACCCATATACCTACAAATACATCAAAAACCAGCTATAACAATAATAATCCATTATATATATCTACAAGTGTACATATGTCAAAAGTATTGTCTTTTAATACTTGATTTTTAATCTCATTAACAGCTCCTGAGTCTGCAATTGCAATTAAAATACTTTCATTTTCACATATATTATTAAATGGAATAATTTTTATACCATCAATTTTTTCATTCCATTTATTGCTATTATTATCAATTATTCCTTTTATAGAAAAACCATTTTCCCTTAAAAATTTCAATAATATCGTTCCATATTTTCCAGAACCCCATATATAGAAAGACCCTTTAAATCTATTTTTTAACCATTGAAGCAAATCTTTACTCTTATCATCCACCATAATCATAACTTCATCAGATTTTGTAATATCCGACAAATGCACTTTATCCCATTGCAAATTTCTAACTCTTATATCAGATGGTAATATATTGTTACAGAACTTTATTAATTCTTTTGATTTTGAAAAAGTAGCTCTCAAACATATAGAATCTTTCCAAAAATCATTTATGTATAACTTATAATACTCACCTTTAAAATCATTTGAAAATTCCAAATTATCCAATAAATTATATATTATTTTATTTTTTTTATTATATTTCTTTATTACCGAGTCAATATATTGACTATTCTGTTCTATATAATCTATCTCTTGCATATTTTTTACAATTCTAAAATAACAGGTCGGTTTTTTTGACTGTTCTATAAAATTACTAATTCTTTTCTTATATTTTAACTGTATACTTGATAAATCTTTATTTAAATCATTTGATATATCATGCGGAAAATAGAATTTATTTTTTATGTCATAAAAACATTTAGCATTATCTTCATCGATTCTCAAATTTTCTGGCAAAAGGAAACCATCAAATTCTTTATCAATCATTGTTATTACATATTCAAAATCAGATAATATCCAGTCAAAAGGTCCTGAAAAACTTCTCAAACCTAACCTGGAGCAGGAACTTGCCGTACCACAATACCATCCTAGCGAAATACAATTTATATATTTATCCTGACTATCTAAGCACATACTTTCTCCTTGCTATGTAATGTCTTTAATTATTTTTTAATTTTTTTAATACGTAACACAATATAATCTGACTTATTTTGTCTCTCTAAATCGCTTTTCCATGCTAAATCTATTTCATTTGAAACAAAATCAAACTTATAATTTCCTCCAGGTTTTTTATTTTTTAACCAATATAGTAAGTTGCTTAAACCATATCTTTGATAATACTTAACATCATATTCTATATCATCAATGTTCAAACAATTCAATATATATTCAAAACTCTTCTCACATAAAATCCAAGGATGTTGTGTACTAAATAAAAATGACTCATATGTTTCTCCTAAAAGTTGCCTCATAACCTCAGCATCTGTTGGTGTACCTATATAAGCAACTCCATTTTCTGCTAATAAATCATATGCTTCTTTTACAAATTGCATTGGATTTTCAACATGCTCTATTACATCAAACGATGTAACAACATCAACTTTATTTCCATACTCTTTTATAGCATCAGCTGCATAAGCATATGTTTTATATCCTTTTTTATCTAATTCTCTTCTATATATCTGTGAAGGCTCAATTGCAATTATCTCATCTGCTACTGAATATAAAAAGTCTAAAAAGGCTCCACCGCCACAACCTATATCTGCAATTTTTTTATTTCTTAAATTTTCCATACCAATATATCTAAATTTATCTTCATTTTCTCTATCATGCAGTTTATAAAAATCTTTTATGTCTGTCGTTCCTTCTAGGCTACTTCTATATTTTTCTGTTTCATAATAATTTGAATGGTCTATCACATCCTCATGCCAAATTGTATTGCAATCGCAACATTTAAACATTTGGACATCTGAAGCTGTATAATTTCCAACGTGTCCATCCCTTATTTTACCATTATATATAATATTTACATTTTTGCTATTACATAATTTACATATCATTATTAATTCTCCTTTTCTACCAGCCATTCTATAAATTCTCTAACAGCTCCGTATCCACCCTGTTTCTTTGTTATATAGTTGGCTATGTCCTTTATACCTTTGACTGCATCTGACGGACAGCCTCTAACTCCAGCAGTCATCATCATTTCATAATCATTTAAATCATCTCCTATGCATGCAACTTCAGAATACGACACATTATATTTTTTAATAATTTTTTCCAGTTCATTCTTTTTATCAGAACAGCCCTGTATGACATCTTTTATTCCCAATTCTTTACACCTATTTTGCAATATAGCAGAATTTCTTCCTGTAATGATTACAGGTATAATGTCATTTTCTGGAAGTATGTTTTTTATACCATACCCATCCTTTACATCAAATTTTTTCAAAATTTCTTTATGTTCACCCATATATATAGAACCATCTGTTAAAGTTCCATCAACATCCATTATTAAAATTTTAATATCTTTCACACATACTCTCCATAAATTTATTACTATTTTTAAAACCCACTTATCATAATACTAACACCATCTCCAATCGGAAATGCTTTATATTTTTTATTTTCTGATATAAATTTATCAACAGCTTCTCTAGGTCCCTTAAAATTAGTTGCAAAATAATTATGTACAAGAATTACTCCATTTTCAACCATTTTATTGGAGAACAATTTCAAACCATTATAAGTCGGCTCATACAGATCTAAATCCAAATTAACGAAGCAAAATTGTCCTCTTACATCTTTAGCTGTATCAGGAAAATAGCCTTTTTTAATAATAACATTTTCCTTATATTTCATTTTTTTTAACACTTCATACTCTGATGTATTTGCATAATCACCTATTTTAGCATCTGACATTCCTTTTTCATATTGCAAATCTTTTTCATTAAACCCTTGAAAAGTATCAAATAAATATAATTTTCTGTTATAGTAATAATTATTTATCCATTTTGCAAAATCTCCTGCAAATACACCTGCCTCTGCAACTTGTACATCTTCTGAAATATATTTATGCAATTCGGCTAGTTTTTCCAAAAACACAATTCTAGCTTCTAATGGTCCATCTATATATGATGTATCTATTTGAGTACTTTTTATACCATAACTTAATAATTGTTTAATTATAGAATCTTTACCTGGGGCTGAAGTTAAAATAATCTTATCATAATCTATACTTAACGCTTCTTTTACAGATAAAATAGGTACATTATTCAACTTATCTCCCCATTTGTTAGAATCATTATCTGTAAATGCTATTATATTATGATTACTTGATATAACATCAAATAATCTCTTTCCTCCTCCAGCCGCTCCAAAACAAATTACGTTCATATCATATTACCTTTCATTTAAAACTCGTAGTATATACTTGGTGTAACTAAAACAACTTCTAAATTTTTACTTGTCCTTTCTAAATAATTCTCAAACATTTTCCTAATAATTCTATTACTTTCTTCAAATTGCATTCCGTGTTCTGAATTAATAAAATCAGAATTAACATAATTATCTTCATTAGGTTTTAATCCATCGAATCCAGCTATCATTATTTTTTTAACACCACATTTTTCTAGCAAATTCAATAACATCATTGTACTATTATCTGATAACTTACTATCTTCACATATTAAAGAAGCATAGTTAACCCTTATTACATTTTCTATATTTCCCTTAATATTTGATGATAAAATACACTTCTTATGTTCAATATTATTGGATATTTTATCCCAATGTATAGCATTTGCATAAAAATGATAATCGCAGCTTATATTATCCGGTATAAAATTAACACTTACTACAATAACATCTTCTGTTAATAATTTCTTTATATCCTTTTCATAATCTATAATGCTTTTTCCCGGTGCTAACACTAATATTTTCTTATCTACTAATTTATTTCTTAGATTTAAAATTGATATATCGTCATTAATTACTGTTGAAAAATAATCATTATAAATTCTCTGAATGTTATCATAATCATATCTTTGTCTTTTTTCATCATCAATTGCTGATATAATATATTTTATATCTTTACTGTTTAATCTATATTTTTGTGTCAAATATATAATATTATTAGGATGTGATTTGTAAATTCCAGCCATAAATGCAGGTATAGAATATCCCCAGTTATATTTTTCCTTTATAGGTGAAAGATAACTATCTATTGTATCTAATATTCTATCCAAATCGTAATTCGATGCTTTTTTTCTATTTAAATAATCAACAATTAACTCTGTATTTAAATTCCCAGCACATTTACCCATCCCATTTAAGGTTGAATCCAATATAATATTTCTTTTGGAATCACAAATCCTAATAATTTCCTGAGCAAAAGCAAATGATGATTGAAAATTATTATGTGAATGAATATCTATACATATGTTAGAATTTAAATTATGTTCCACCATACCATATATATGTGTTATATCATCCAAATACATTCCACCATATGTATCCACTATTCCAAAACTGTATGGCATTACATCATTAACCATTTCTATAACATCTAACAGCTCTTTATCCGTATAACCTAGTGAATTTACACCTTGTATAAATAATTTATATCCTTTTTCTTTAACACTCTTTAATGCTTTAACAATTCCTTCTTTATCTGATTTAAATTGTTTTTTTGTAAATCCAACTCTTATTCCTTTTACTTTATTGCCATCACATATACGAAGTTTACTAAAATCATACATATCATAATCTATAAATGCCACATATAATGTTTTATTATTATCTGGAATATATTTATTTATTTGATTTACATCTGTAAAAAAAGTGGAATTCCCATTATAATTTACAATTTTATCATCTCTTAAAAAACCCATTTCTATAATATCTATTCCTGAATATGTCAAATCACGGCATACATTTGATATGTCACTGTCTTTATATTTACAGTCTATAATCCGTCCTCCATCTCTTAATGTACAATCTAATATCATTATATTACTCATATGTATCATCTCCCCAATTTATAGTATTTTGCTACAACCTCTGCAAACTCAAAATCCTCTTGTGTATCTATATCTACTGCTTCAGTTTGTGATATTACCTGCATATAAGGCTTTCTACCAATTCTTTGATGTAATTCTGTAAAAACTTCCTTTTTGAATATGAAAAATGCTCCTGTTTCCATATACACTGGTTCTAAGTTCTGGGTTGTTACTATATCTTTCATATTATAATTAAGAGGTTTTCCCTGATACCAACAATAATCTTGAATTTCAACACAACTAAATGCTGAATCATATCCCTCATATAACACCTTATTTAGTGCATTTTCTATTGATGAAGACTTTGTAAATGGTTGTGTAACATGTGTTAGCACATAAATATCAGCATCAACATCATTAACAAATTTTTCAATTATTTCAAGTCCTTTAACCTGAAATCCATCTAAATAAGGATCTCTTTTTAAAAACTTCAATCCTTTTTCTTCAAACGGCTTTATGTATTGACATATTTTATCATCACTACAATATACATATTTTTCTTGGATTGCATCTACTTCTGTTATTGTATCAAATATATAATTACATAATGGTTTACCATCAAGATTCATTAAATTTTTTCCTGGTAACCTTTGATTATTTAACTTAATTGGTATAAAAGATACTATTTTTTTCATATTATTTCTCCTGAATTTTAAAATAATTTATCAAAATCAACTTTTGTTACATCATCCCATATTGCATTTCTTGTTGCATTATATAAATGTACATTATATTTTTTCAAATATCGTTCACTAAAAGCTAATGCTTCTATTGCAGTGTCTACATTACCCTGTCCAAAATTTTCATTTACATCTGGAGATTTATAAAAATGAGCTCCTTCATCCTGAGCATTCAAACCTAATGCTTTCATAGACATATCAACTCCTAATAAATATATATCTGAAAATCCCATATATGCCGCTATCTGAATAGCAGCATATACAACTGTTTCGCCAGTACATATTCCTTCTGATATATCTGTAGAAAAATCAAATTGTTCATCTTCCTGCACAATTGCTATAAACTCATTCGTATTAGGCATCATATCAGATACTTTATAATGAGGATTAAATCTAATAAACTTATCAATATCATAGATTTGCTTTAACTCTTCCTGCATATTATCTATTAATAAATAATCTAATGCGACATAATAATCCGGTCTCCATTCTGTATCTTTAAATCCCAAGAAAATTCTGTTAACGCCAAAACAAATTTCTTTATTTTTATATAAAATTTCCAAATCACTCATTTGCAGACTCGGGCCATTTCCTATGATAAAACATCTTTTCCCTTTGTGTATATCCTTATATTTTTTCAATTTAACCGATAATTCTTGTTTTATTTTATTATTGTAACTTTCCTGTAAGTTTATAGTATCTACATTTTTCTCTGCCTTTCCTATCTTCTTTTCTAGAATTATCACACAATATTTTCCTGATGCATCACTTAAATTATCCACACAATTTATTTTTAAATCATTAAGTTTTTCCTTTAATAGATTTAATATAAGATCTTCATCTGAGATTACAATTTTATCATATTTAGCCAACTCATTGTCTTTTATAATCTCCTCAATATTACAATAAAATGCCTCAAACCATGGTGCAATGCCATAACTTTCAATATGATTTTTATTTAAAAATTTTTCTATTGATTTGCTTGCAGAGTATGCTGTTATGTATATATATGCCCCTTTATCTTTACACATATAATCATCAAATGATATTATATCTACGCCACCCAACTTTTTACCTATTTTAGATGGATCCGAATCAATAAATGCTTTTATTCTGTCTCTACCAAGAAAATGTATTGCAGTTAATCCATTTTCACCCGCTCCATATAAATATATTTTATCAAAAATTTTATTGTTCACTTCCATTTTTGCTTTTCCTCCTACATTACATACTCTTTATAGCACCTGTCCGTATCAAAAATAATCCTATCTTCGTGATTATTTTTTTCATGCACTGGCACCATATAATTACCATAATATTTTCTTAATATAATGTCATATCCTGCTGGAACTGGTATAACTGTATTCTCAAATGGCACATATAACGTTTCATCAAAACAACTTTTAGGATATTTTTTATTATTCATTCTCATCTGATCATAATAATATCCAACAATATCTGATGTTCCGTAGTTCTGAAGCGTTAACTGTTCAAATAACTGCTGTGCCTTTATATAATCGTTACATAATTCAACTGTTGTATCTATATCAATAGCATACTGTTCTCCATTGAGTATTCCTCTTAATACCTGCGTTGGATTATTAATGCAATTAAACAACTCTCTTTGTACGATTTTAAACGCTTTATTAGTATGAACCTCATCATCCCATTCATCTATTGGAAATATATCTATAAATATTCCCTGATTAAACTCTGGCCCTTTATCTGGATATTCTATTGCTGTCGTTTCACTATTTCTAAGCTTGGAAAATATCCATGTCCTTCCACACGAATTATACCAATCCTGATAGTAATACTTTCCTGTGAATTCCTTTGGGGCTACTTGTTTTAACCTCTCATACTCATCTCTTAAAAGCCATACATCTATATCATCATCCCAAGGTATAAATCCCTTATCTCTTATAGCCCCCAATAATGTTCCAAAAGCAGCATAATACTTTATATTATATTTTTTACAAACTCTATCCAATTCTGAAAGCAGATCTAATTCAACAGCCCACACTTTTTTCATCTTATCAGTTATTAAATATCCATTTCTATACTCTTCTTTTAAGAAATCACTATTTATGCTGCACATATTTCTCCTTAATAAAATATATTATTGTCTAATGACATTAGTAAGATATTCATACACCTTTCTGCCACAGGAACCATCTAGATTTGCCGCTAATCCAGCTTCTTCTTCCATTTGCTTTTTCTTTATTACATCAAGTCTGTTAAGTACCAAATCATCTATAAAATCTTCTAATATATATTTTTCTGACTCATAGCAGCCGTAAAAATCACGATTATTTAATTTCATAAATACTTCTTCTGGTTTAACTTTATTTCTGGTCTTCAACATACTGTCTTCGTATTTAAGTTTATTATTTATTTTAAATACCGGCTTATTTATAACCTCATAAAGTGCTATAACGGAACTATAATAGGAACCGATATAGGCATCTGAAACAGCTACTGCTCTTGAAATATCTGCTGTTTTATCATATACTCCGACATTATTATTAATATAATAATCAACTAATGCTTTATACTTATCTGCGTATTCAGGGCGAAGTGCCTTTATTGTTGCATATAATAAAGGATGCGGTCTCCATACAATAACAATATCATTCCTTGACAAAGCTACTTTAAACACACTATACAATTTATCTATTATATAATTGTCACTCTCTAGAAAATCCTCTATTGTTGTATTTAATAACAGACATTTTTTATCCTTAAGATTAACATTCCATTCTTCTGGTGCTGACACATTTTGTTTATCTAATTCTATAATCTTATCAAATTTAGGTGAACCTAATGCCAGCACATTATCATAATACGGAAATTCTTTACACGTTTCTTTTGCCATATTAGATTGAACAATTATATAATCTGAACGATACAACAATGGAAGTTTATTGTAACCAGCTGATATAAACCCTGGATTAACGTAATAGGGTACATATACTAATTTACCACAATATTTTTTCAACTCTTCCGAATAGTAGATTGGATTAACTGTTGTAACTGTATTAAACTTATCAAAAGGATTATGCACAAATACCAAATCAGGTTTTTTTAATTTCAAATCATAATCATTAAAATCAACTATTGGAATATCAGCTTCAAACAATTCTCCATCATAACAATATTCCCATTTATTAGTTATCCTGTCAGCTTCATAATATGGTATTGCTACAACAGATGTTTCGCAATCCTTATCAGCTGCAAATTCTCTCCATATGCTTTCAAGACTATCCCACATAGAGGCTTTATATGGTAAAAAAGCCACCCTATATGTTCTTGGTATGCTATTTATGTCTTTTAATACAGCTGATATAACATCCGTCATCTGGCTTAATATATGTATATCAAGACTTTGTGTATATTCATATGCCAATTCGCAGAATTGTTCAAGATTAGATACTACGCTTAATTTCTCAATAGCCTTTTTATCTTTTTCTAATTCGATTTTTTCCAAGCCTTCACCAACTGCTATAACTGTTTCCTGACAAGTTGTTAAAATCTGCACTATTAAATTAACATCTTTTATATTCTGCAAATTTTCACATAGCTTAATAACTTTTTTTAATAATTCGTTATAACTATCCAAATCAGCCTTTATCATAGTTAATCTCCAATATTTACCATTAAAACTTCTGCTTAATTGTTACAATTATTCTGGTTTATAACCTAATTGCTGTTCTAATATAGTCTCCTGTTCCTTATAAAAAGGATATTCATGTGTCTCCTGTATTATTGGAGTCATATAGTTTTTCCCAACCTTTAAGCTCAACACTTTATCATACTCCCTAGGTATCGGTACTGTGATTGTTTCAAATGGCACTTCTATTAAATCATCAAACCACTCTTTAGGAAAATGAAAGCCTTCCTCATAAACAATTCTCCATAAACCTGTAACCTCATCTGCTTCATCTCTTGTATATATGCAGAATAATTTTTCTGTTAATGCCATTAGTTCTCTTTTTACAGGTTTTGTTCTATCAATATTTACTCCAGTTATATTTTCAACATTTTTAAGGAAATCTTCTACTTCTACCGGATCAGCATCTTCTGATGACATTGCATCTACAGCTCCAAGAATTATTCCTATAACCTGTATATGTAATATTCTCTCTTCTTCATTCCTCGACAAATAATCCATTGGGAATATATCAATCCCCAATACATATGGACACCCATGAAATTTATCCAATCTTTCTTTATTCATTGATACAGCTGTAGAATTAACAACTCTTACAATAATTGAATCATATTCTGGTTCTAAATCCATACATAATAATTTGTATTCATCTGGAAGTTCATCCTTTGCATATTTTATGAATTCATTAAGGTTATCTCTTGTCATTCCGATATCCATATCGTCATCCCAAGGTATAAAACCTTTATGTCTTACCGCACCAAGTAATGTACCATAATCCGCAAACCAGGTTATATTATGTCTTTCGCATATTTCTCTTATAGTCTGTAACACTTCCATCTGTCCTGCCCAGGCTCTTTTCATCATTGATGAAACTTCAAAGCCATCTCTTATCTCTGTTTTAAAATAATCTTCAGGAAAATCTATCATTATAACTTCCTTCCTTTGCTAAAAACATCCATTATACATTATCTACAATCTTTCTAATGCCTGTTTCATAGCTTCTACTAATCTATCATTATCTTCAAATGTTAATGCACCAAGATGTCCTACCCTGAATATCTTGTCTTTCAGATCTCCACCATTTGGACATATCCACATTCCATAATCACTTTCTAATAACTCAAATAAAGCATACGCTGATTTTCCATTTTCCATAATCATTGCCGTAACTGCATTCGATGGTGATGGACTAAATATTCTAAATGGTAAATCTTTTACTTTCTTTCTAAAATCTGCTGCCAGATCTGCTATTCTTTTATTCTCTGCTATTGCTCCTGCTTTGCAGAGTTCTTCAAGGCGTCTATGAATTTGTAATAAAATTCCGACAGCCGGAGTAAATGGTGTCTGTCCTCTTTCTCCATTCTTTAAAGCATCTGCCAAATTAAAATACATACTTCTGACATCTAAATTATATGCCCTGTCAACAGCTCTCTTATTCATAACAAGAACTGATACTCCTGGTGGGACTGCAAGTGCCTTCTGCGAACCAGTAAGCATAATATCTATTCCTAATTCACTTAAATTAAGGGGCTCTGCTAAAAATGCACTTACTGCATCTACCACTAAAAATAAATTATTCTTTTTACAGAATTCAGACACCATATTTATATCGTATAATTTACCAATTGATGTCTCATGCATATTTATTAGGAAGCCTGTATAATCTCTGCCATCATATGGCTCAAGCATTTCTTTGGTAAGTGGTTCTTCCATTGGAACAGTTATTTCTGTATATGGTATCTGATGTATCTGACATATCTGCACGAATCTTTTACCAAAGCTTCCGCCATTAACAACAAGTACTTTGTCATCAGAAGTAAATGAATTCATAACTGCTGCTTCCATAGCTCCTGTACCAGAAGCAGTCAGAAATACAACTCTGGACTCTTCATCTGAAAATGTAAGTTCTTTCATCATAGCTTCATTTTCTAGCATAATCTTTGAAAAACTTTGATTTCTAAAATATGGTGTTGGCTGTGCCCCAACTTCTAGTACTTCTTTACTCTCCTGCACAGGACCTACTGTAAAATTCAACATATCTTTTCGCCTTCTTTACCTAAATCAAACTCTTGAAAATCCAAATCAACCTGCCTATTTTCCACTGGTGGAATAACCATATAATCATCTCCATATGCATATCTCAGATAATTATCCCAATCCTTAGGGCAATAGAACTTGTGTCCTTCAAATTCCAGTTCTGTTAATTCATTAAAATATCTTAGTTCAAAACCATTAATATCTTCTATGCCGTGCCACCCTATAATTCCAACTTTTTTACAATTATAAACGGTATATTTTCTCGACATATATTCACTGACTTTGTATACTAATTTTCTAGGAATAATGCATACTATATTCCAGCCTAGTTTTGCATACCATTTATTGGTTATATATCTGGCTGTTCTTGCATATAATGTCTTTCTGCATAATTTTGCTACTTTATTATGTATTTTCTTTTCTGCATTATTATCAGGAACACCATCACAAGGAAATATATCTAACCATATTCCACTTTCCATTTTCAGTCTATCCTGTCCTAATCTTACAGCTTTAGTTCCCTGCTTTCTTAATTTGCCATATAACCAGGGATATCCTTTATCCGTATTATAATTCTGAAAAAATATTCCCTGTGAAAGTTCTTTATTAGCTATTTCACAAAACCTCTCATAATCAGGTCTTAACATACGAACATCCATATCATTATCCCACGGTATAAATCCTTTATGTCTCACAGCCCCTAATAAGCTGCCACCCTCTAAAATATATTTAATATTACGTTTCCTGCATATTTTATCCAATTCAATCATCATTTCTAACTGAACATTATGCATTTTTCTTGTCTCTTCTTCATTCAAAACATACTTATCTGACATCATAGTATTCCTCTTTTTATTTATTATTTAAGATAATATACCAATGACTTGTTTCAGATAATTCCTTTTTATCTAACTGTTCAAAATAGCCTTCTTCTACTATATGAAGATCATCTGTTAAGCCGTTCATTAAATCTAAATATTCTTCTCTCGTCCTATATATCGCATCGTAATTATCATCCAAACTATCTGACCATATATGATTTAAAGTTAATCTTTCCTTTACACCAACACTCTCTTCTATATAAACAACTGCCCCATCATTTAAAATATTCTTTAAGCTGCTATAACAATTTCTTAAATCCGAGTCATTTATATACATAGAAACTCCAGTAATGATAATTGTATCAAACTTATTTTTAGCTATTAATTCATTATTAAATATATCCTGAAAAGAAGAATTAATAAACTGTGCATTGGAATGTTCCTTAAATCTTTCTCTTGCCGCTTTTACCATTTCGATTGAAAAATCTGTTCCAACATACTGACCGCATTTATCTATTACATTTTCTGCCCATCTTCCTATTCCACAGCCAATATCTAAGAATTTTTTATCAGTTCCAAGATTAAGATATTTTCCAACATAGTTCTTTTCAAATTCATCCCATTTTTTTGCATATTCAGGATTATTATCTCCAAGTAATACAGATGTGTATTGATTTTTTTCACCTTTGATAAACTTCTGTGCTCTTTTATTGTAAAACTCTCTTATATTGTCATTATTTACATCTACTTTGTCATTATAAATTCTATTGTTCATCTCTCATCACGCTTTCATATATAACATTTAATTGTAATTTATTATTTAATAAATAATTTTTCTCCATCTAATGAATTTTTCTGTGATATCAGTTATCGCTATGGATTCTCCCGCTGTCAGTTTATAAGCATTTTCTCCTAACTGGTGGATCTTGGCAATAAACTCACTAATCTCATAGCGAAGCCCATCTCCTATAAATTTAGGTTCATAATGTTCGATTATTGATTCATCCTCATATCTTACATCAAACTTTTCAGTAAGCCACCAAGGTGATTGTGCAATCACATAACCTTTAGTTCCCGCGACTATCAACTGGCCCTCAGATTTAACTGCCATTCCTACCTTTGCCGTTGCCATTGCATCTTTATAGCGGATCTGAACTTTTGTATAATCATCTGTTCCTAATTCATTATCCAGGCTGTCAAATGTAACGGACTGATAATTCTGACCTAATATTTTAATAATAGGCATTAACGCATTACCACCATACTCAAGAAATGCGCCACCATATTTAGGATCTTTTCGCTCTCTTGACTCAACTGTTGCTATTCTTGAAAAGCAGGCCTCAACATCTTTTATTTCTCCTATCTTTCCACTCTGTACAACATTAAGAAGCTGCTGAAATCCTGGACAATATGCTGCTTTAATAGCTTCCATTAAAACAACACCTTGATTTTTAGCCAAATTATATAATTCAATACTTTCTTTCTTAGTAAACGCCAGCGGCTTCTCACAAAGAACGTGCTTTCCCTGCTTTAAAGCTACTTTTGCATATTTATAATGTGTCTCATGCGTAGAAGCTATGTATACAGCATCTACTTTTTCAAGAAATTCATCATATTTATCTGTATATATATCTATTTCATATTCCGAACAATTCTTCTTAAACTGATTAACACTTTCTATATCCGGATTATAGGCACTTGTTACAATAAGTCCACTGGCATATCTTGCTTCTGCAACGAATCTTTCAGCTATACGGCCAGTTCCAACAAGTCCTACTTTTGTTATATTAAACGAACTGCTCCTAAGCATTGTCGACGATATATTAGGTGTTCTCTCCAGATATACCACTTTACAGAAGGCATTAAGATAATCAAATGTTCCAATCCAGTCAGAACCCACAGTAAATATATCTACATTATATTTCTGTATATCTTCTATCTTCTGTCCTTCATGATCCTCAACTATAATCATATCAGCAAGACCAGTATTCTTAACATTCTCTATACGTTTCATAATTGGGTCAACAACATTAAGCTTTCCTCTCGCCTCATCAAAATGCTCTGTTGTTACTCCGACTATAAGATAATCGCCCAATTCCTTTGCTCTTTTCAGCAATTTGTAATGTCCCTCATGAAATAAATCATAAGTTCCATATGTAATTACCTTTTTCATTTTATCCTCCATGATTACCGTACACTAATCAATCCATAAACATTCGATTATTCTAAAGATTAATGTGTATCCATAACATCTATAGCAAGTTATTTTCCATTAAAAATTCTTCCTGTTTCTTATAAAATGGATAATCATGTGCCCTGCCTCTCTGTTTATCATATTTCATATAATCACTATAGGTCACTTTAAGAAGCTCATCATAACCATTAGGCAAAGGAACTGATATATACTCAAATGGAAATCTCTTTGCACTTTTAAACCATCCTTTTTTATACTTAAGCTCAGCATCATAACATATATTAGTTGGAAGATAAGTAAGATACTCACATTCATCCTCACCAAATATTCCTGCAACTTTATCTAATAACAACCATAGCTGATTAGGTATATTTCCCTCTCTGTCTATCTTGGTATTACACATTTCTTCAATACGCTTTAAATACTCTTCTAATTCCTCTTTCGTATATTGATAATACTCTCTTGCAGTAGAATATATAATTGTATACAGATTTCTGAAAACACTTAATTCTTCTTCATCATTTGGAATATAATCTAATGGAAAGATATCGACACCACATATATATGGGCATCCATAGAACTTTTTTCTTTCAGACACATCAGTAATTATATACTTAGTATTCATAACTGATGTCAACGGCTGCATATGCGTAGAATCTGAATATGAACTACTATTATAATAGCCTTGTGGCAGCTCATCTGACAACACCTTCATTAAAACCTGATAATCAGGTCTTAACATATATATATCAATATCATCATCCCATGGAACAAAGCCCTTATGTCTTACCGCACCAAGCATTGTTCCAAAAGCTGCGTAATATGTAAGCCCATATTCTTTACAAATTCGATCTATTTCTGTGAGTACATCCATCTCAACCGCCCATACACGCTTCATCATAGATGAAATCTTAAACCCACATCTTTCTTCTTCCTTGAAATAATTATCGTCCAACTCCAGCATCCTTGCTACCTCTTAAATCTTATCAATATATCCAATATACTGCTGTCTAGTAAGTCCACTCTCAATCAGCTTATATAATGCCATCTGTTTAACAAGTATTGCACTATATGGCGACTTCGTTATATCTTTAACCTCGCTTAATGCTTTCTTAGCAAGTGGAACATATCGCTCATAATCTATTGTTATTTCTCTCTGCTTTGCAAAATCAAGAATTTCATATAAATATGTATGAAGAAAATACAGCTTAATCTCCTCATAATATTCTTTAAAATATGAAGTATTCTTCATAAACTCCCAGACCATTAACTGAACCTGGCTATGCTGAAATAAAGTTTCTTTCTCCTTCATATCATTACGCATAGTTCCGTTATTGTTCTGTCTATATATATATAATTTATCGGCCATTTTCACCAATTTATTAGCATAAAAGAGTAATGGATACACAAATAATGGTTCTTCGTATATAACATTTTCTGCAAATGCTGTATTGGCATCAATAACCATTGACCTTTTATACAGCTTATTCCAGCATCCATATGTGAATTTTTCCATAACAAGCATCTTTTTTCTATCGTCTGATGACTTTATTTCAAAATACTCATCAGTCACTTCATTCTTATTAGGAATAATGCCAACATTTTCAAAATAATAATTATAATTAAACTGTACTATATCAGCATCTTTCTCTTTCGCCCTGGAATATGTCTTTTCAAATAATTCCGCTTCCACCCAGTCATCTGCATCAACAAATGCTATATATTCACCGGAAGCATACTTTAACCCTTCATTTCTTGCACCGCCCTGTCTTCTATTATGAGGAAGGTCTATTATTATTATAGATTCCGGATATGCCTTTTCTATCTCATTAAGCATATTCCACGTCTGTCCATCGTCCGTGGAGGCATCATTAACAAATATCAATTCCAGATTATCGATTCCAATGCTCTGTCCTACAAGTGACATAAAGCACTTAGGCAGCCACTTTACGGCATTATAGCACGGAATAATCACGCTTACTTTTTTCATATTTCCTCATTTCTACTACAATATATTTATGGTTAATATTCCTTACACCCAGCAAGGCACCTTCCATCTTGTCGCTAATTATGCTCATACCACTCTTAATTTCTACGCACATTTTATTCTTAACTATTTTTACATATATGTGCAGACACAAAGCCCCATATGGAAATTTATTTCCACACTCATCTCCATTTATCAATAAGTATATGTTATAATAATTTTATCACATATATCAGGGAGGATAAAGTTTAATATGCCAAAAGTATCAGTTATTATGCCAGTTTACAATTCTGAAATGACTCTTATTGACAGCTTAAGCAGTCTTGTCACCCAGACCCTTACGGATATTGAGTTAATTCTTGTAAATGATTACTCAACTGACAATTCACTGAAAATACTTGCTGACTGCGAAGCACAATTTTCTGACAAAGTTCTTTTAATTAATCTTGATGAGAACCACGGTGCGGGCGGTGCAAGAAATATCGGTTTATCGTATGCTTCCGGCGATTATATTGGTTTTATGGATAGTGATGATATCGCAGTTCCTGATATGTTTGAGAAAATGTATGCTAAAGCAATCTCAGGCAATTATGATATTGTTGATTGTGGATATTATAACGAAGCAAAAGATTCAGCCATTGTCCACGCTTCTGATGAATTAACCGGCGAACTCAATGGCTATAAAAGAAGTGAATTAATCGCAAGTGGTGGATATTTCTGGTCAAAGCTTATTAAGAAATCTTTTCTTGACCGCATAGGACTTCAATTCAGGGAACACTGCATACTTGAAGATTTTGAAACACTTATGTATTTATTCGCTACAGCTTCCAGCATAGGCAATGTTAAAGAAATCCTTTATTGCTATAAGAATAGTGCATCTTCAATCTCTAAGCACATTGACTACAACAACTATTACAATAACGTCATCAGTGCTATTGAAGCAGCTTACAGCCAGTTATCTGTTCTGCCTGATTATACAGATATTCAATATGCTGTTGAATACGGAATATATAATCTATGTTCCTTAGCCCTTAACTGTTGTCTTAATTCCAGCAATTCAGTTCCTGCATACATACTAAAGAACAGAATTACCGATATTAGGACTTATATTAATAAATATATTAAACTTCCTGTACAATCCAATAAATTCATTAATAATAAAATTGATAAACAGGATTTACATTTATTATCTGATATTGATAAGATTATTTCACAGCTTGGCTAATTACAGCCAAGCCTTTTTAATCCTTTTAATGCCGGTTCATAACTTTGACATTTCTTATAACTTAATACCGCCTTTGCTGTATCGCCAAGACACTCATATATAACGCCAATATTATAATCAGCTTTATAACTGTTACAACCATCAATCTTACATAATTTATATAACTTAGCCTTATTAAATTCCTCTATCGCCTTATCAAACAATCCATTGTTCATATATGCAAGTCCCATTAAAAATACATAATCTGCACTTACCGCAAATTCACTATATATATTCTGAAGAAACATCATTTCAGGGATTCTCTTCTCATTAAGCAGTGAATATCCATATGTTTCAACCATATCCTGAACATACTCAAGCTTTGGATCTAAATCAAAGGATAAGCCCTTTTCAAAATTCCCAGATGCATTTTTATAATCTCCCTGCATATAATAGCTCTTACCCAACTGGTAATATATATATGCATCCGGACCATTTTCTTTTAATTCAAGCTCTAACAGCCTTATGTTACGCTCTGCCTTTTTCTTCTTATTATCAACGCTTCCCATATATCCTGAATGCCCAACTGTTATCGGAACATCTACAGCTGTAACTACATTTTTATCAATACTTACAACCTGCTCGTGGATTCTTCCCTCATAACGACACTGCTTTCTGTTAAACAGGCGTGTTATTCTCTCTACCCCCCTGGTCAATTCATTATCATAATTAATATTATTAATCAGTTCTATCTTTCCCGTACAATTATCTGATTGATTATTTATGATAGTAGATACTTCATCTACATTCATCGTTTCTATCCATTCATCGCTGTCAAGTACAAGAATCCAATCATTACCTGCAAGGCTGATTGAATAATTTCTCGCCTTTGAGAAATCATCACACCACTTATAGCTGCCACTGACATCTGCATATTTATCAATAATTGCAGATGTATTATCTGTTGAACCTGTATCAACTACAACTATCTCTAAATTATATTTTTTCAATGAAAGCAGACACTTTTCCAGCTTGTCCGCTTCATTCTTAGTAATTACACATACTGATATATCCAAATTATCCCTCCAATGCTAATCAATACATAATATATGCTTCAATACATAAATGTAATCAAACTTTTTAACAGCTCTGTGTCCATTAACAGCTATTTCCATTCTTTCTTTTTCGTGACACATATAATAATCTATCTTATTAAGCATATCATTCTCGTCAGTGAACATAACCAATTCTTCACCATCTTTGAATAACTGTGCAATGTCCTCCTGATAATTAGTAAGACAAAATCCTCCTGCTCCTAATATATCATATACCCTGAGCGGAATACCTGTAGTAATTGAGCGAAGGGTTATATTCAAATTAATTCTGGACTTTCTGAATATTGCAGGCATTTCACTATAATAATCTACACCACTATGAATATCAGCATTAGCAATATCTAAATCACTGCTTCCCGTAAATATGTCCACCGTATATTTATCAGCTATCTTTCTTAATAAATTGACCCTCTCAACTCCTGTCACATATTTATTAATCTGGGAAGCCAACACGTGTTCGTGTGGCACAGCAATATTATCCATATCAGCACACGCTGCATATAAATATTTATCCACAAATTCGCCATCCACAATATCATTGATTATATTGTATCCATATATTTTTTGTTGTGCATTGACAAGTCCATTAATGTAGCCCTCATAATACGAAGGCACATCTTTGTTCATCAATACATTTTTCAGGTCAGGATCCATATTTCCCACAAAGCTTATATCATACTCATAGCTTGTATTATCAATATCCCTGCCTAACTGCCTGTCAAGTCTGACTGTGTCAACTGCAAGACTTGCATACTGCATATTACCTATGCCATATTTTGATAATAATTTAATTCCATCTCTCTCAAATAAATATACTTTATTACATTTATTATATATTGCTTTAGAAAATAACGTGTAATTGGGCCAGTCATATATCCACGAAATATACGTTATTCCATAATTACTGCATATATCTGATAACATAGGAAGAAAATCAAACGATATAACAACATCTATTCCATTAGATAATATATCTATAACTTCATATTCAACTTCTTTGTTATCCCCAATATACTCCTTAACGCTATGCTCTATAACAAACACTTCATCTGCTAATATATCAAGTGCTTTAACCATATCCTTCTTGGAATTCTCATACCAGCTGCAATATAATACCTTCATCGAAACCTCATTATAAAAAAGGACTGCCAGATATAATGACAGTCCTTGTATTAATATATATTGTTTTAATATTACTGAAGAAGTGAAAGAACACCCTGTGTAGCCTGATTAGCCTGTGCAAGCATAGACTGTCCAGCCTGTGCAAGAATATTATTCTTGCTGTATTCAACCATCTCTGTAGCCATATCCACGTCACGGATACGTGATTCAGCTGCTGATGTATTCTCACTTGTTGTGTTAAGGTTGTTAATTGTATGCTCAAGTCTGTTCTGAATAGCACCGAGCTTAGATCTCTGAACAGATACTGAATTAATAGCCTTCTGAATGGCCGTCATTGCTTTTCCTGCTGATGAGAATGAGCTAACCTTAAGTCCGCTAATCTTAAGTGAAGATGCATTCATATTATCAATAGAAATTACAATGCTCTGTCCTGATAATGCACCTACCTGCAGCTTCATATTTTTGAATGTACCATCAAGTAAGTTCATTGAATTGAACTGAGTTGTTGAACGGATTCTATCAATCTCTGATGTAAGCTGATCCATCTCCTTCTGAATAGAAGCTCTATCTGTTGATGTATTAGTATCGTTAGCTGCCTGTGTTGCTAATTCATTCATTCTCTGTAAGATTGAATGTGTCTCGTTAAGAGCGCCTTCAGCTACCTGTACTAATGAAATACCATCCTGTGAGTTAGAAGCAGCCTTGTCAAGACCTCTGATCTGGCTTCTTAACTTCTCTGAAATAGAAAGACCTGCTGCATCATCTGCGGCTCTGTTAATTCTATAACCTGATGATAACTTCTCTGTTGACTTAGCCTGTGCACTTGTTACTCCACTTAACTGTCTGTTAGCGTTCATCGCTGTAAGATTATGCTGTACTACCATTAATAATTCCTCCCTGAATGTCTTACTTATCCTTAAATATATATTGTAATTAATAAAATGTATATAAGTCTTCCAAAACTTAACTACAATATATATCGGATATTTTAATATAGACTTAACCCCTTAATTTAAAAATTTTAAAAAAGGCTGTGACAATAACAAATACTTGTTAAAGTCACAGCCTTTATGATAGTATTATAACTTCAACTACCTAATTAGCCTAAGAGTGAAAGAACACCCTGGTTAGCCTGATTAGCCTGTGCAAGCATAGACTGACCAGCCTGAGCAAGAATATTATTCTTGCTGTATTCAACCATCTCTGTAGCCATATCTACATCACGGATACGTGATTCAGCTGCTGATGTATTCTCACTTGTTGTGTTAAGGTTGTTGATTGTGTGCTCAAGTCTGTTCTGAAGAGCACCAAGCTTAGATCTCTCAGTAGAAACTGAATTAATAGCCTTCTGAATAGCTGTCATTGCCTTTCCTGCTGATGAGAATGAGCTAACCTTAAGTCCGCTAATCTTAAGCTTAGAAGAATTCATATTACCAATTGAGATAGAAATCTTCTGTCCTGATAATGCACCTACCTGTAATTCCTTTCCTGTGAAAGAACCATCAAGTAAGTTCATTGAGTTGAACTGAGTTGTAGAACGAATTCTATCGATTTCTGATGTAAGCTGATCCATTTCCTTCTGAAGAGCATTTCTATCTGTTGATGTATTAGTATCGTTAGCTGCCTGTGTTGCTAATTCGTTCATTCTCTGAAGAATTGAATGTGTCTCGTTAAGAGCACCTTCAGCTACCTGTACTAATGAGATACCATCCTGAGCATTAGAAACAGCCTTATTAAGACCTCTGATCTGGCTTCTCATCTTCTCTGAAATTGAAAGACCTGCAGCATCATCACCAGCTCTGTTAATTCTGTAACCAGATGATAACTTCTCTGTTGACTTCTGCTGTGCATTCTGAACTCCGCTTAACTGTCTGTTAGCGTTCATTGCTGTAAGATTGTGTTGTACTACCATAATAGTTTCCTCCTTGAATTCTTGGTGGCGTCCCTGCCACCCATAATTAAATTGTTCAGGATCACTCCTGTTATATATTATATCGGACTATTGTTCATTAACTTTAGCCCTAATATAAACTTATTTTAATATTTTTTAATGCAAATGTCAAAATACCGAAATATACTTATTACCTAGCTGCATTAAAATATTGGTAAATATATGTATTATTTCTTCTGATCCATAAACTGCGGTTCAGAACTTACCCTGCTCATATTCTGATAATACTTATTAGCCATACTTACACTTCGCTTGGCTGTCTTAGCATTATCCTTTAACTGCCTGAACTTAATATCAACTCTGACTTTGTTTCTTGATTCCTGTGCCTGTATAGTCGCACTTAAGGATGTAGCTTCTCTTATAAGCTCCTGTAATCTAATTACTAATTCCTTATAATCAGCCTTATACTCTTCTACATCTTCTTTTACTCTGTCAAATACAGCTTGAAAGCCCTCATCAAGTGAATTAAGCTCATCTATATATGCAGCTTTACTCTCCATATTACTCTGAAGCTTATCTCCATCAAATTCTTCATCATCAAGTAAAGCACTCTGTTGCTCATTCAGCTCAGATACTTTCTTAAGTATCTCTATCTTCTTAAGAAGACTGTCTATCATTATCTGAAGATAATTCTCTGTAATCATATACTATTACCACCATCTTGATATCATAAAGGTATAGTTAAATCACTATTTGACTATATCTTTATATTATTAATTACCGGCTTTTGCCATAACTTCTTTCCAAGTATCTCTCATTCCTCTTAATTCAACTAATGCCTGATCAAGAACTTGTGTATCTTTCTTCATATTAGCATCAACTAAAAGGCTGTAGATATACTTGTACACATTATCAAAATCCTCTGCTACCGGGTATTTACGATTAAGTGTTGACTGAAGCTCTTCTATAATCATCTCTGCCTTTACTATATTAGTATGTGCCTTTTCTGTATCATTCTTTTCTATTGCAACCTGAGCAATATTACAAAACTTAATTGCACCTTCATATAATAATAACGTAAGCTCAGCCGGTGTCGCTGTTAATATCTTATTGCGGTTATACTGCTGTGCCATATTCTGATTATATATCATAACTTGTCCTCTCTCCTGATGTCATAAACACCTTATATTCCTATTACCATATTATCCTTAATATAGAATTAAATCAATACCCAATTATCAATTTCCAAATAAACCAGACATTGATGATGTCTGCGAGTTAAGCTTTGATAAAGCTGATTCCATAGCTGAGAATTTACTATAATAGTAATCTTCCCAAGTTGTAATCTTAGTCTCTGCATCACTTATCTTAGTTGTATATTCTGAATATTGCTTAGTCATCTGCTTGTCATTATATACTGTATAAGCACTGCTCACTGAAGATGTAGCCATCTTATTACCTAAATCTGTATAAAGCTTTGTAGCAAGCTGTGAGAAGAACGAAACTACAGTCTCCGGATCACTTGCTATTGCCGCCCTTAACTTATCATCATTACCCGATGAAACAGAGTCATCTGAATCACCATCAATATGATATACACCTTTTTCATTCTCACCTGATGAGAAATATCCCTGTGTTGCTATACCAAAGCTTGATAAAGCATACGACTTTCCGTTAATTGTAAATGATGAAGCCATATCATTCTTCATAGTATTGATAATACTGCTTAAAGTATCATCCTTTCTAAGCAGTGAGTCCTTAATCTTAGTCTCCCACTTTTCAACTTCATCATCTGTCATTGCGGACTTTTCATCATCTGTAAGTGGTTCATATCCCTTAGAGCTGTCTGCATTATAAGCTTCATCCATTGACTTAATCAGCTTATTATAATCTGTAAACATATCTTTAATAGACTTATAGATTGCATCTACATCTGTATCTGTAGTTATTGTAACCTGCTCATCATCCTTAGTCTTAGCGGTTACCTGTATTGTAATGCCATTAATCGAATAGTTATTGCTATTACTTGTAAATGTAGCACCATTAAGCTCAATTTCTGAATCCTGTCCTACTTTTCTTGATGCGCCCTTAGAAAACTTATGTGCTGCGTTAATCATATCATAGCTATTCTTTGCTTTGTTCTGATACTGTGTTGTAAGGTCTGCCTTAATCTTAGTATTCCTGTCAGCAGTCTCAGCAGCTATATTGGCAACTCCAGCAGCTGAATCTGTCTCTTTTAGAGCTGATACAGTTGTCTTGCCATCTTTCACCTCAATATTAACATAATTTTTAAGGTCTTCCATTGATTTCTTAGCTGTATCGTAGTTAGCTATGTCTGATTTAAGTGTTTCTACAGAACTTGTAAGGGTTTTATATTGTTCTTTTTCTTCGTCTGTAAGTTTACTTTCATCAAAATCACTATCATTATCTCCGCCTTTGCCTTTTAAAATAAGTGCATCAAGCTGTGCCTGTTTTGATGTAAGCTGTGCCTTAGCATTATCTTCAGCTGTGACACCTGTATCTGACATATATTTAGTATTAAAACTATCAACTGTAGCAGAAGCTTTACTATATGCTGCAAGCTTTTCCTGTGCTACTGTATCAAAGCTTATCTTATTACTCTCATAAGCACTATTAATAATATCATCAAGTGCTGATGTATATGTACCATCCGCAGCATTATAATAGCCAGCCCATTTTGTATACTCTGCTGTAGATGTCTTATCATCTGTATAAAGTCCCAATTCATACAAAGAGTCTCTACCAGCTGTATCATTAGCTACTAATGAAAAATCGCCATCTTTACCAGAAGTCTTGGAACTTATAAAGAATCTCTGGTTCGCCTCATCAAAGCTTGCCTGTACACCAGCATCCTTAAGCTTTACTAAGAACTGATTAACTGTCATATCATCTGTAAGTTCTATATTAGTTGACTTACCATCAACAGAAAGTGTAACACTTCCCTGTCCAGACGTCTTATTTGTTATAGCTGATAACTTGCTTGAACCTGTTATCTTTGATGTGCTGTCTGATTTATTAGTAACTTCACCACCTGTAAGATAACCCGATGATGCAAGTTCTTTAACCTTTAATGTCTGGTCTCCAGCTACCGCACTTGAACTTGCTGTAACTGTAGCTACACTTGAATTAGATACAGTTGACTTCTTAAGGCTGTATGCTTTACCAAACCTCGCTGCTGAAAGCTTTCCACTATAAAAGCTATATATGCTTGTATTCATAGTCTTCCACTTTTCCTGTTTCCAGGAAAGCTTAGTCTGAGCCTTTACAAGATTGTCTTTCTTTAACTGATATCCTGATACAAGTGCTGTTACAAGCGACTCTGTATCCATACCTGAAACCATACCTGATAATCTTATTGGCATAATATTACCTCCTATCTCTTCTCATCAACAAGGATACCAGCAAGCTCCCAGGCTTTTGCAAGCATTTCAAGAGCCTTCTCTGATGGTATCTCCTTGATGACTTCATCAGTGTCCTTATCTTTAATCTTAATAGTAATACGGTTAGTTGGCTCATTATAACCAAATTCTGCTATTGTATTTCTATTAATTACTTTCTGTATATCTTTGAGTTCCTTGATACTTGCTTCTTTCTTCTCATTCTGCTGTGCAAGATTAGATTCGCCATTGTCAGTACCACTCTTCTGTGTATTGGTTATCTGCACTGTCGATGCTGTACTGACTTTACTATCTGCTGTCATCTCCTTTGCTGCTGTATCAGAAGAAGTCTGAACATTAACCTTATTAATCTGTGTTGCCTGAACTGCCTGATTATGGTAATTGGCAGCTATGCTCATTTTATCAATTCCCATTATCCTTCACCTCCGTGTGGTTATAAAAAATGTTCTCAAACCGATATTAACCAATATTACAATTCTGCAATATATATCCTAGTGCAGTAAAGAAATCCTTTTCCCGTATTTATTGCACTTTACTCAGTTTCTAAACCCTATATCGGCATTCTAATGCCATAATATAATATTATATATTAATTATATTCATTATAAATCATTACAATTGTTATAACAAATGTAACTATCATTTCTTAAAGAGTTGGTTAAGTGCCTTAACATCAATTGCCTGTTGTGTAGCTTCCTTATTAGCATCCTTTATCTGTACATATACTTCTTTTCTGTAGATTGGAACAGACTTAGGTGCTGTTATTCCAAGCTTAACCTGATCTCCTTTAATCTCGATAACTGTGACTTCTACGTCATCGTTAATTATTATAGCTTCATCTTTTTTCCTTGATAATGCCAGCATTCTACTCACCTTTCCTTTCTTCAAGAATTGAATAAATAGGATATCTGACTTCATAATCATTGTTGTCGGCTATAAGCTGTACACCCTTTAATGTATCAGCATTGACAATGATTGGAGCTTTGAAATTAATTGTCATCTTAGTAATATCTGCCGGAACAGTAAGTACACAAAACACTATAAGATCAGCTTCTTTAATATCACTTCCAAGAGCCTTTAACATCTCATCTTCAACTATCGGATCATAGTCTTCTTTAATAAGCTCCGGCTTTAACATTGGAAGAGCAAGTTCTGGCTCATCTAATGACTGTAACCACATTATTGATGCCTCGTCTCCCTTATCCACATCGTATATAAGTGTAAACTTTTTACAGTCCTCAAAGCCAATAACCCCAAGGTCAAATGTTATAATCTTCTCATCATCAATATCAATCGTTCCAAACCATCTAGTATCTACCTTCACCTTAATACCCTCCATTAAAACGCTTTGATTATCATTTTCTATCCAATAAAATCAAGTAATGTCTGCTGTACTACCTTGCTTGCTGCTGACAGTGCCGCATTATATACAAGCTGGGCAGAAGTATAAGATATAACAACCTCCTCAAGGTCAATATCTTCATTCTCAGACTTAAGACTTGTAAAATTAGTCTTCTGTTCTGTGAGTCTTGACTTAGTAAGGTCAAGTCTTGTAATTCTGTTACCCACATCAGCCTTGGCATTAGAAATCTGTTCCTGATATCCCTGCATCTGCCCGATACCACTCTCAAAAGCTTTAGTCATCTGGCTTTTTGCTAATTCCTGCTGCTTAGTAAGTCCTTCAAGAATATCACTTAAACTCTTCTGGTCTGCATCTGATGAATATCTTTCCTCTTTCATCATACTTTCAACCTTTGACATCTGGCTCTCTATATCAAGAACATTCTGTACTGCTGATGTGAGGTCATCTATATTTCTTCCAAAATATATATTAAACGCTTCATCTGCCTGAGTATTAACCTTTAACTTCTGTGTAAAATTAATATTATACTCTATATCTTCATCCTTCTTAACATAAGTAACGCCTGTAACATTATCAACACAGTCAAAATACATTGTTGGATTAACATCACCCTTTTTAAAATTAGATTTATCATACTGCACTGAGAATGAATTGCTTGTATATACGTCCTTATATACATTTTCTCCAAGAAGAACTTCACCAACCTGTGAATTAATAACTATCTCATCATCACCTGGTATATAATTAGTATCTGATGTAAATGATACTGTAACTGCATTGCCACTTCCATCACTAAAGAAGTTACCTGTAACGCCTGTTATATTACCATTGGCATCTGTATTAGTTGTAACACCTGTAACTGCATTACCATCTGCATCTGTTACTGATATTGTTCCGTCTGTGTTCTTAGTTATTGAAGCCGTATTGCCCTGACTGTCTGTAATCTTAAATGTTCCATTAGCATCAACCTCTGAATAAGCAAGCTGTAATCTGTGTACTGTCTGCACATTTGGTGTAATAATCTTGCCATTAGCATCTTTTTTAACTGACAGATTCATAATATCATCATTAGAATAGGCATTAGTATATACAGTCTTACTGCTAAGTGCATCTCTTGTAAAGTTCTGTGTTATTGTATAGTCCACATCCTTAGCATCTGCATCTGACTGATATGTCAGAGGCTTGTCTGTTGCATAACCTGTGAATACATATCTTCCAGCATAATCTACATCTCCCTGTGTATAGAATGAATCCTTTAGCTTATTAAGTGTCTCAACAATTGTATTACGTTCCGAAGGAGAATAAGAATCTGTTGCACCCTGATTACAATAGCTGTAAAGCTGTGATACTATATTGTAACTCTGGTCAAGAGCATCGTGTGTTACCGAAAGCCATGATGAAGCATCTGGTATATTCTTATTAATATACTGTGTAACCTGATCAAGACTTGAACGAAGTCTTAATGCTCTGATTGCAATAATTGGGTCATCAGAAGGCTTGTTAATCTTCTTCTGTGTAGATAACTGTGTATCCATTGTATTAATCTGACTTTTATTAGTCTGTATATTAGCTATAGAGCTGTTTATCATCATCTGATTAGTTATTCTCATACTATTCCTCCATTCATTTACAGATATGCTATGTGAACTAATTATAAGCCCGTCTGGTTAATAAGCTTGTCGTATATCTCGTTCATAACCGACATCATCTTAGAGTTAAGATTGTAAGCCTGCTGGAACTTCATAAGATCCATAGCTTCTTCATCAGTATCAACACCCATAACCGATAATCTCTGGTTCTGAATTGTTGTCTTCATATTATTATAGTTAGAAAGAAATGTCTTAGCCTTACTTGAATCAATTGATACATCACTGACAATACTTTCAAGGAAGTAAGCACCTGTACCACCATCAAATATCTTTTTCTTCTGAAGTGCATTAATCTGTTCAATCAGATCGCACTGTGATTCGCCGTCCCCTACATTTGACTTTGTCGCAAGCTTATCAGCATCCTCTAAAAGAGCCGAATTAACAGATACTGTTGTTGCTGTAAGAACTCCAGAACCATCCTGAACAACAAAAAGTGGTATACCTTTATTCTTAGCATCAGTTGTATCCGCATCTGATACATAGCCACTTTCAAATATGCTGTTAACTGCCTGTGCAAATGTCTGTATAAACGTATTAAGCTGTACCTGATAATATGGAACACCCTTATAATTAATATTCTCGCCTGCCTGTGCATTAGTCTCTGTTACGATATTACCATCAATATCTGTCTTGTATGTTCCATCATCATTCTTAGCATAAGACTCAATCTCTCCATTACAGCCATCTCTTATATCTATAAGTGCTTTTAACTGTCCTCCAAGTGAGTCACTGTATATATTAAAATCAGATCCGTCATTCCACTTTATATCATAAAGTCCATCTGCATCGCTTGTATTTCTTACTTCACCTCTTGCCACAACCTCTAATGTCCTGTAACTGTAATCATTAACAAGTGACTGTCCATTAATTGTTATCTGGAATGATGTAAGACCATTCTGAATTTCTGTCTCGCTTACTGTTATATTAACTGCCTTTGAAAGCTCATCAACTAATGCATTTCTCTGGTCACGAAGATCATTAGCATCACCATAGCACGCCTCAATCTGGTTAATCTGCTTATTAAGTGCTGTTATGTTCTGTGCAAGTGTATTAATATGCTCAACAGTATCCTTTACTTCGTTATTGGCATCTGCCTGTACATTTCTTAAGTTATTAGCTAATGTATTAAAGTAATCTGTCATACTCTTGGCATTATTAATAAGCTGGTTCTTTGCAGAAGTGTCAGCTGGTGTAATTGTAAGCTGGTTAACTGCATCAAAGAAATTGCCGTATTCCTTTGAGAAACCTGAAAGAAGAAATTCATTAAGATAATCCTCAACCTGTGTCATATAATTATTCTTAGCTTCGTACTGTCCATAGTTAGCACAGTTGTTACGATATTTCTCATCATAATAAGAATCTCTTGTCTGTTTAATCTCTACAACATTAACACCTGAACCAATTGTTCCGTATGTTGAATATGTTCTTAAAGCATCTGATGCCTGTAAAAGCACGCTCTGCTTAGTATATCCATCAGTATTAATATTAGAAAGGTTGTGTGCTGTTGTTGTAATAGATGTCTGTGCCGCCTGAAGTCCTTTGTATGAGATTGATAATCCAAAAAATGTAGATGCCATATTAACTCTCCATTCTGCACCTTTATACCAGTGCATTATTTACATTGTTGTATTAAACATCAATTATAATTCAATATAATCTGTAATTAATATAATCAAGAACCAAGTGATGTAACAAGATGTTCTATCATCTCACTTACAACATTAATATATCTTGATGCCGCATTATATGCGTGCTGATATTTTATCATCTTCTCAAGTTCTTCATCTGAAGATACACCTGATGTCTGTAATCTCTGGTTATCATAACCATCAACCATTGATGTCTGGTTATTAACAAATCTTGAAAGTACCTTACCAACTGTAGCAAACTCACCTATATAATCATTATAGAATGAATTAAAGTCTGCCTTGGCATATGAATCAGGATTAAGCGATGCGAACTTTTTGCTGAATGCATCAATAAGTTCATTAGCTTTAGAAAAATCTTCCTTGCCCTGTATTGTTGATAATGGAATTCTGTCAACATGCTGTGATGCTTCAGGATTAACTAAAAGCTTACCAAGTGTATAGTCCGTCTCATAATCTGCTGTATTAAGATTATTGCGGACATAAGTCTTAGTTCCGTCTGCCGCTGTTATCTGGATATATCTTTCTGTCCCCTCTCTCTTGAACAGTTCAACACCCATAGTCATATCCTTATCCATACCGAAACCAGCCTTGTCTGTATCAAGTACAGAATACTTCATATTATCAATAGTCTCAGCTGTTGTTCCTGCCTGGTCAACATAAAGCTTCTCACCTGATGAATAACTGTAAGTTCCATCACCATTGGCAACACCTTTAACTTCCTTACCATATCTGTCATAAAGTGTTGCATTAACCGAAGCATTATATATGTACTCATCAGCCTGTAATACATTACCGTCATTATCTGTAAGCTCTTTTGTTGTTTCTATTGTCTTTTCTGGACAAAGAATATCATTAAGGGAAGTAACTATTCCATTAACAAGCTTATCAAATCCAGCTATCGCACTAAGTATTGCTGATGGTTCAATATATTTGTTGTAATATTCCTGCTTCTCGTTATATGCATCCATTGCATCATTATAAGCCTGAAGTCCGTCTGCTGTTGTAAGATCGTAATCTTCCTTCTCCGGCATAACAGGTACATCTGTATAATTAACTTCTATAGAACCTCTTGCTACTAAAAGACCTTTGAGTTCTCCCTTGTCTGTATCCTTCATATTATTAATATTAGAAAGATTAAATACATCCCTGTCATAACCTGGCCAGATTGGGATTAACAGTGCACTATTATCAACCTGTCTTGTTCCCATCTCAGCAACCTGTGCCGATGTAACAAATGGTACATTCTCAGCAGTTACAATCACCTCACCATGTTCATTCTCATAATAATCAAAATCAATATAACCACTTAATTCATCTAACGCATTATCTCTTGTATCTCTTAAATCATTAGCACGTTCACCACTTCCAGATTCAACCTTGGCTATCTCTTTATTAAGGTCATATATCTTTTGTCCAAGATTGTTAATCTTATTTACCATATTATTAATATCTGTGTTAAGAGTTACCTGATAATCCTTAAGCCCAGCATATATTGCTTCAGACCTGTCTATAAATGCTGTTGCATTCTGGATAAGTGAAGATCTTGCAATTGTACTTGTTGGATTCTTAGTAAGTTCATTAATTGCGTTATACAGATTCGTTATCTGTGTCTGGTATGTAACGCCCTGCATTTCTCCAAATAAATCTTCTACTTCTTCTACTGCCTTATACTGGCTTTCATAATATCCAAGTCTTGCATTCTCTGTTCTGTATGACTTATCTATAAAATCATTTCTTATTCTGCTTATAGCATCAACATCAACACCAAGTCCACACTTGCCTGTGCTGTTTCCTGTTCCGAACACATTAACATACGTACTGTCTGCAAATGTAATCTGCTGTCTTGTGTATCCTGTTGTATTAACATTTGACAGATTGTGTGCCGTTGTATTAAGTGCTGTCTGTGATGTTTTAAGTCCTGACGCTCCTACCATAAGCGATGCCATTCCGTTAGCCATAATTCCTCCATATCCTAAACCCAGAAAAAAATCACATTCTCAAAGAAAAATCCCAATTCATTCCTTTGAAAATGTGACCCTTAATTCCGAATAATATTACTTAATCTATATTGTGTAATAATCAGAGTCAATCCGTTTCTTCTGATTATTAGTCCGGATTATATTTATTGTTTTGCATCAAATCCTGTCGCTCCAGTAATCCCCTGTTCCTCATAAGCTGTTCTTCCATAATTGGAAGTCTGTGGATCCATAACTGAATTCCTGGCAAGATCAAGCTCAAACTGTATCATATCCATTGATTCCTTGAGAAGCAGCTTATTATTATCATTAACTGTTGTAAGCTGGTTCAAAGTTCTTTTAAGTCTGAGATATACTTCTTCTAGTGCATCGTGCTCTTTAGGCTTCTTCTCAAGTATCTGTACTATATGTTCTACTCTTATCTGCTCATATGGAAGCCTTAATATCGAGCATATCTCTTTCACATCTTCCTGTCTTTTCTGTTCAACGGTTTCAAGTTCTTCTATTAACTTCTGTTCCTGTAGGAATATCTTTTGTAATTCATCAACATCTCCCTTAACAATTGCGGAAGTCTTATCATTGGACAAGTCCAGAAGCTTATTATATCCTGTATCCTCATTATTCAAATCATCGATTAATAGATCTATTAAACTTGCCATGCTTTAACCTCACTAAAATGTTAATGTTGAAATTCTGTCAAGTATCTTATCTGCAACATCTTCAGAACTTATATTATATGTTCCGGCCTGAATACGTGCCTTAACATCATTAACCATATCCATTCTGACATCTGATGTAGAAGCCACTGCTGACTTCGCTACCTGATACAGCTTAGCTGTATCTGAAATCTCATACTTGTCATTCTCTTTCTTATTAGTAACAGCCTTATTATTCTTAGAATAAGAACTTGTCTTATATATCTGACTTACAGCATTATAAGCATCTATACGCATACTTACCGCCTCACTTTCTATCTTCAAAGTCTTGTAAGAACCATTATCAAAGGTGTCTGTAACAAACATTCCAGCCCTTAACTGCCTTATTACAGCTCAGTTCTCTGCTTTATGATTAAGTTATCGGTAATAATCTGTTATCTCTTAACCCCATTTTATAATTAATTTAGATACAAATACAATTAGTTCTTATCAAGAAATCTCATCTTGGCATCAGCTGACGATAATCTCTTTTCCATATGTTCAACAGCGGCATTAGACTCACCATACATTGAGCCAAGATTATTTGCCATTTTATTCTTACATCTTTCACAGAAACGTCCACTTTTTATCGATGCTCCACATCTCTCACATGTAATTCCAATCGGAGAATCATCAGCTATTACAAGCCTCTCGTCTCTTATCCACTGTTCAATCTGTCTTGTGCTTACGTCACATTCCTCTGCAACCTCTGTCATTGTTGCATTATGGTGATCCTGTATGTATTCCTTAACTTCAAGATACTTTTCTTCAATCTTCTCTATGCAATTAGGGCAAAGATTACGATATGGACCTCCTATATAATTATATAATTTGCCACAGCCTCTGCAATTTCTTACTTCCATAATATTCCTCCGTTCTTGTTACCTGTAGTCAAAATCCTCTGCCAACGCAGAGTGTAACAGCATATACTTCTTTTACTCCTGCCCTCTTAAGACATTCTGCACACGCATCAATAGTTGTTCCCGTTGTATATATGTCATCTACTATTAATACTTTATTATATATTATAACATTACCAGCTATTTTAAAAGCCTTTTCAAGATTTTTAGTTCTCTGGATATCATTAAGATCTTTCATCGGGCTTGTGGCCCTTGTTCTAATCAGACTATGTTCATTGTATTCTATATTAAGCTTCTTACTAAGGCTTTCCGCTATAAGTCCTGCCTGATTATAGCCTCGTGACTTTAATTTGGATACATGAATTGGAACCGGCATAATCACATCAGGCTGCCACATATTTATTACATCACCGTACCTGCCTGATATTTCATCTGCGTATACCTCTGCATATTCACGCTTATTATGATATTTAAAATTATAGATAGATTGTTTTATCCCCTCTGAATACTCATACACACTCACTGCCTGATTAAACAAATGCTGTTTATCCGTGCAGTCCTTACAATATTCCCTGTTATCGTCCTCTAATGCTTTGCCGCATTTAAGGCATGCAGGTTCTTTAATATATGTTATATATTTAAGACACCACGGACATATATTCATCTTCCTGTTATCAATAACAGGCCTGGGATTTGAACATATCGGACACGCCGGCGGAAACAATATATCTTTCACACCCGCTGCTATCCTTTTATATATTATGTCGTATTTATTCAATATTTTTTATTTCCTTTATCCTCTCATCTAAAGACGAATATCTTCTTGTTTCAGATACATTTTCTGCCATCTGGTTAAAAATTCGTTCATCACCTATCATACATACACACTTTCTTGCCCTTGTAACAGCCGTATAAAGTATGTTTCTGTTCATAAGCATCCTTGGCCCCTGATACATCGGTATTATAACCGCAGGATATTCACTTCCCTGTGCCTTATGTACAGTTATCGCATATGCAAGTTCAAGCTCGTCAAGCTGTGCAAACTCATAATCAACATATCTTCCATCTTCAAATTTGACAGTAACACTCTGATTATAATTGTTGATATCATCAATAATTCCAGTATCACCATTAAACACTCCACTGCCTTGCTCTACCGCAATGCCATAGCGGTTCTTTTTCTCCCATTCGAGCTGATAGTCATTCTTAATCTGCATAACCTTATCGCCCTCACGGAATATTGTATCGCCAACTTTCTTCTCCATTTTGCCACTGTCCGGCGGATTAAGATATTCCTGCATTACAGTGTTAAGCCTGTCAACTCCAACAGATGATTTTCTTGATGGTGTCAAAATCTGAAGTTCACTCACATCTGCATTAACATACTTTGGAAGCTTCTCACTTATAACAGTCTTCATAGCCGCAATTATTGCATCTGGTCCATTTCTATGTATAAACAGGAAATCCTTACTGTATTTATTAAGTGTCACCTTATCGCCTTTATTAATCTTATGGGCATTAGTTATAATCTCGCTCTCAGCCGCCTGCCTGAATATCTTTTCAAGCTTAACAACAGGAAAGCACTCAGATGCTATTATGTCTTTAAGAACATTTCCTGGTCCAACACTTGGAAGCTGGTCAACATCACCTACAAGTATAAGTCTTGTTCCAACTGCTACTGCTTTAAGAAGCGAATTCATAATATTAATATCAACCATTGACATCTCATCTACAATTATTACATCTGCTTCCAACGGGTTGTCTTCATTTCTGTCAAAGCTCATTCCAAGGCTTGATGTCTGATTTTTCTTGTCTTCTTTATCAACCATAGTGCTTCCAACTATTTCAAGAAGTCTGTGAATTGTCTGTGCCTCAAAACCACACGTTTCTGTCATTCTCTTGGCAGCTCTTCCCGTCGGTGCCGCAAGCCTTATCTCAAGACCTTCCATCTCAAAATATTTAATTATCGTATTAATTGTTGTTGTCTTACCGGTTCCCGGTCCACCTGTTATTATAACAAGTCCGTTAAGTGCAGCTTTTACAACAGCTTCTTTTTGTATGTCATCAAGCACAATGCCCTCTGATCGTTCAATCCCTGCTATTCTGTTATTGACCTCGTTGATATTTTCATCGCATTTTATATCAAGTCCTGCCAATGCCCTTGCAACATTCTGTTCCATATAGAAATACATCGCAGAATACACATTTTTAGATTCCCCCTCTGTTCTTACAACAATCTTCTTATCTATAGCAAGATCCATAAGAAACTTATCATAATCACCAATGTCAATAAGCAGAAGTGATGACACCTGCCTCTTTAATTCTTCATAAGGAAGATACACGTGTCCCTGCAATGCCGCCTGATTAAGACAGTAGAACATTCCACTTCTTATTCTGAACTCCGAATCAACCTTAATTCCAACTCTGGAAGCAATCTCATCAGCCGTCTTAAAGCCTACGCCCTCAATATCATCAGCCAGCCTGTACGGATTTTGTTCTATGATTGTGTAAATATCATTGCCATATCTTTTAAATATTTTATTGGCTAAATTCATCTGGATTCCATAATTCTGCAGAAACATCATCGCACGACGCATATCGTGCTTATCCGCAAGCTGGTTAGCAATGTCCATTGCTTTAGCTATGCTTATTCCTTTAATCTCTGCAAGACGTTCTGGTTCATCTTCCATAATGCGGAATGTATCATCGCCAAATGTATCTACTATACGTTCAGCCATCTTGCTGCCTATTCCTTTAACTGCACCAGAACTTAGATAACGCCTCACTGACTCCTTGTCCGCCGGCGCCTTGAATTCATAAGAAGAAATCTTAAACTGCATATAATATACTGCGTGTTTGACAAATTCGCCATTCGCAGTAATAAATTCACCTGTGTTGATATAACTTAACGTACCAACACAGGTGACATCTTCACCCTGATATATTATCTCAAATACTGTATATCCATTGTCTTCATTACGATAAATTATATTATCTATAAATCCTTCAACGTATTTAACAGACTCGTAATCCAATCTGCTTCCCTCTCTTTAATAATATATTAATATTAAAACCACATTGTGTTTAATAAAACCGTCCACTTAAAACACACTGCAATCTATAAATCCGAAGAATAATTACGCTTCATCTGTTCATATAATGTCTGGGCTATTCCAAGTCCTTTCCCATTATTAGACTCTGTAAATACTTCTGCGTAGTTCTTTATCATCTCATCGCCAAAGTAACTTCCCATTGTACTCATAGCCGAATCCGAACTGCCTGAAATAGATGCCATACTGCTGAATAAAGATGAGTCGTCGTCATCATCTGCATCTATCTTAGCCATTTTCTGCATTGACTTTAACATCTGCTCAACAAAGTAGCTTTCAAAGTCCTTGCACACGCTCATAAGTTCATCGTCTGATGCCTGTGAGAAATCTGTACTTGTAAGCTTATCACTAAGCTGTGATGAAGTTTTATCATATGTATCTGCATAACTTGTACTTATTGATGTTGAATAATCCATACCTATTCTCCCTTGTCATTACTGCAAATCATATCTATTTTATTTATCTCTTTAATGAGTTAGCCTGTTCCATCATTGTATCTGATGTTGTGATTGCCTTAGAACATAACTCATATGCTCTCTGTGCTGTAATAAGGTTAACCATCTCTGTTGCCACCTGTACATTTGACGCTTCAAGATAATTCTGCTTTAACTGACTCTTCTTAGCAACTCCGTCAGTCTCCTCATTCATTGGAACTCCTGATGCTTCAGTCTCTGCAAGATAGTTACCACCAAGCTTATCAAGACCTGATGGATTAGCGAACTGGAAAAGTCCTATCTTAACACCTATATTAGCAAGATTACCATCTTCACCTGGATACATAAGGTCACCCTCTGATGATACCTTAATATTAGCCGCATTGTAATCTGATGATAATACGATTGGCTGTCCATCTGTGCTAAGTACAGGATAACCATCTGCTGTACATAACATCATTCCTTCTGTTGCTGTTGAGAAGTAGAAATTACCATTACGTGTATATACTGTCTCACCTTCTTCATTCTGTACAGCAAATAATCCGTCACCACTAATCGCAAAATCAGTTGAGCTGTCACTTGCATTCATAGCACCCTGTGTAAAATGTGATGTAACTGACGCAACTCTTGCACCAAGTCCTACCTGTGCAGCTACCGGCTTATATTCTCCATTCGCAGATGTTGTTCTCGACTGGAGATTCTGATATAATAATGATTTAAATTCTGTTGATTCTGACTTATAACCGACCGTATTAACATTAGCCAGATTATTAGATATTGTATCTACACTTGTCTGCTGTGCCATCATTCCTGATGCAGCAGTCCATAATGATCTCATCATAATCTTATCCTCCTATGTGATTACAATTCGGAAATACTTACCATCTTGCCAAGCATTTCATCAATCGAATTAACAATTTTCTGATTACTTTCAAATTCTCTTGCTATGTTAATCATATCGACCATTTCTGATACAACATTAATATTAGATGTTTCAAGATACCCCTGATTAACACTTGCTGTTGAATCTTTAAATGTTGCACCGTCTACAGCTCTGTAAAGATTTTCTCCATATGCTTCTATGTAATTATAATCTTCAAAATCTACAATTCCAAATGTATCTACATACTGTCCGTCTGCATATATTCTTCCTGTAGAATCAACTGTAAGCTTGGATATGTCTGTTGGAAGAACGATTGGATCTCCACTCTCTCCAAGCACATAATCACCATCCTTGGTAACCAGATAGCCTTCGCTGTTCATCTGGAACGATCCATCCCTGGTATAAAGTGTTGATGTCTCACCTGCTTTGTTAGTGAATGATATAGAGAAAAAGCCATCGCCTGCAAGTGCAAAATCATAAGAACTTTCAGTATTCTTTAAAGAACCCTGATCCCAGCTTCTGTAAGTTTCTCCTATCTTTACTCCAAGACTCATCTTGCCTATATTCTGATTCATATAACCAACTGTCTCATCTTTAACCTTAATCCCATATACTGAATCAAAGCTCTGGGTAGTCATGCCCTCTTTCTTGTAACCTGTTGTTGTAGAATTTGCCAGATTATTAGATACAATGTCCAGTCTCTTCTGCTGATTCACCAATCCAGTATAAGCAGTATATAAACCTCTTACCATACCTGACCCCTTTTCTTAAATCTATTCTTCTCTGTATCCTGAAAGGAATTCAATAAACTTACCAGTTCCTATAGCAACTGCTGTCATAGGGTCTTCTGCTGTCATTGTGTTAATTCCTGTCTTAGACTCTATAAGATCTTCAAGACCTGAAAGAAGACTTCCGCCTCCTGTAAGAACAATACCTCTGTCTGCAATATCAGATGCAAGTTCTGGAGGTGTCTTTTCTAATACGCTGTGTACAGCTTCAACAATCTGTGAAGTAGCTTCTCTTAATGCTTCTTCTGTCTCTTCAGATGTAACTTCAACTGTCTTTGGAAGACCTGTAACAAGATTACGTCCTCTTACATTCATTGTAACTACTTCTGGTCTTGGATACGCTGATCCTATCTTTATCTTAATATCTTCGGCTGTTCTTTCACCGATAAGAAGGTTGTGCTTCTTTCTCATATATCTAACAAGTGCTTCATCGAAATCATCACCTGCAATCTTTATAGATGTACTAACAACAGTACCTCCAAGTGAAATAACAGCGATATCTGTAGTACCACCACCGATATCAACTATCATATTACCGCAAGGTCTTGAAATATCAATACCTGCTCCAATAGCTGCCGCAATTGGCTCTTCGATAATTGCAACTTCTCTTGCTCCTGCCTGAAGAGTTGCATCCTCAACCGCCTTCTTCTCAACTTCTGTAACTCCTGATGGAACACATACGCTTATTCTAGGCTTCTTTAACATTCTTCTACCAATTGCTTTCTGAATGAAATATTTAAGCATCTTTTCTGTTACTGTGTAATCAGAAATAACGCCCTGACGAAGAGGTCGTACAGCGACAATATTACCAGGTGTTCTACCAAGCATAAGTCTTGCTTCCTCTCCGATAGCTTTAATCTTATTAGTATCTCTGTCAAAGGCAACAACTGATGGCTCTTTTAACACAACACCCTTTCCTTTTATATATACAAGAATACTTGCAGTACCTAAATCAATACCAATATCAGTAGATAACATACTGTTCTCCTCCCTAATCTTCTATAATTATCCAATCTATTACATAATTCTGTTAAAGCACTATACATTAAATACTATAAGTACTATACATTGTAAAATGCTATACTATATTAAGTATAAAATACTATATACCAGCATCACACTTTAACTTTTCCAACAATTATATCTTGTTAATATACCTGCTATCAAAAACATTTTTCATAGCTAATCAACATTATATACATAAATACAGAATTTTAAAAGTCCTAAACGCTAAAAAAAGAAAAAATTTTTTAAAAGCATAAAATAGCATTAGATTTGTGTTCGATATTCTTGATATAACACCGAAATAATGAAAAACTCACATTATTGACAAAACCTACATAGCAGAAAATTTACATTTGCATTCTTACAAAAAATCAAAATATGGCGGATACATTTTATTAATTCTAAAATGTATCCGCCATATATCCATTATAATTATATTAATTCCTATAATTTAACTAATTTAATCCATCCAATTATATCTTTATTAAAGATACTTCTTAAGTGCATCAACCTTATCTAACTGCTCCCAAGGAAGGTTAAGATCTGTACGTCCAAAGTGGCCATAGCTTGCTGTCTGCTTGTAGATAGGTCTTCTTAAGTCAAGCATCTTGATAATTCCGTTTGGTCTTAAATCGAAGTTCTCTCTTATGATTTCTACAATCTTCTCATCGCTTAACTTACCTGTGCCAAATGTATCAACACATATAGATGTTGGATGTGCAACACCTATAGCATATGAAAGCTGGATTTCACATCTGTCGGCGATACCTGCTGCAACTAAGTTCTTAGCTACATAACGGGCTGCGTATGCTGCCGAACGGTCAACCTTAGTGCAGTCCTTACCCGAGAAAGCTCCACCACCATGTCTTGCAGCTCCACCGTAAGTATCTACGATAATCTTTCTACCTGTAAGGCCTGAATCCCCATTTGGACCACCTATAACGAAACGTCCTGTTGGATTGATGAATATCTTAGTATCTGCATCTACCATAGCCTGGTCAACGATTGCATCGATAACATACTTCTTGATATCTTCGTGAATCTGTTCCTGTGTTACATCCGGTGCATGCTGTGACGAAACAACAATTGCATCGAGACGGATTGGCTTGTTGTTCTCATCATATTCAACAGTTACCTGTGTCTTTCCATCTGGTCTTAAGTAGCTTAATGTACCGTCCTTGCGAACCTTTGTAAGCTGCTTGGAAAGCTTCTGTGCAAGTGCTGCTGAGTATGGCATATATTCTTCTGTCTCGTTAGTAGCATAACCAAACATCATACCCTGATCTCCAGCACCAAGGTCATCATCTTCCTTATCTACACCTTCCTTAGCTTCAAGTGCCTTATCAACACCCATAGCTATATCTGCTGACTGCTTATCAAGTGCAACCATAACAGCACAAGTATTACCATCAAAGCCTTTTTCTGAACTATCATAACCAATCTCTACAACTGTATCACGTACAATCTGAGGAATATCAACATTTGCCTTAGTTGTAATCTCACCCATAACCATAACGAAACCTGTGTTAGTAAGTGTCTCGCAGGCTACTCTTGAATATGGATCCTGTGCATAAAGTGCATCAAGCACTGCATCTGAAATCTGGTCGCAGATTTTGTCAGGATGTCCTTCAGTTACTGATTCTGATGTAAATAATCTTTTTTCCATTCTTTGTCTTTCTCCTTCTTAATATCTAATCCTTTAGTCACTGTGATTAATATCACTTATCATCCTTGGTGTTTCCGACTTTTTAAATGTAATAGCAAAAACCGGAGCCCCCTAAGGGACCCCGATTGTTTATCTCGAAATCCTCTCATTGTTCGAATTCTCTCGCTCAGGTTGGCACCTTCCTAAAAAGGGGTTGCCGGGCTTCATAGATCCTATGTATCTCCACCGCTCTAAATAAGGGATATAATCATTATTTAATTAACTGCATATAGATACTACACAATTGATGCTAATACGTCAAGTCTAATTGACTTTTTTATATATTAAATTTATAATATTTTTATCATTTAATCGTATTATGATTACTAATATTCAAGCCATATAAGAGGATTTAACTAATGAACGAACTTACAATATTTATATTTGATGCAGAAGAAGGAATGGAACTTTCCCGTGACGTAATACTTAATGATGGTTCTGTCCTTTTGACAAAAGGAACTGTCCTTAATCTTGACCTCATTTCAAGAATTTCAGGACATCATATTCTTGAAATATCTGTATATGATAAGACTGCGGCTGATTCTGCCATAGATAATCGTACTATAAGCAGCATTTCTGCTGTAGACGAAGCTAAAGAAGCTGCCAAAGCCGCTGATGATGAGAACACCAAATACTACGAAACTGTCCGTAATTCAGAAGAATTCAAGACATTTGAAGAACATTACAATGAACATATTGACACTTTCAAAGATGACTTAAAGAAGTTAATCTCATCTGATGATGAAGTTGACACAAAATCTTTAGTCAAAAATACTATTGACATCGTTGCTGAGTCTAACAACTCATTACAGTTATTTGATATGCTTCACGCTATGCGTGACGTTGATGACCTTACATATGTCCACTCTATGAATGTCGCTTTAATCGCTTCTGTCATTGGCAAATGGATGGGCTACAATCAGGAGAAGATTAAGGTGCTTACACTCGCTGGACTTATGCACGATATTGGTAAGCTCCTTATACCTGAGAAGATTCTTAACAAGCCCGGAAATCTTACTGATAACGAATACGAAATCATGAAAAAGCATGTCAACTTAGGTTACGAGCAGGTTAAGAACAAGTTTATGCCTATGTCTGTTAAGGAAGCTATTCTTCTCCATCACGAAAAATGTGACGGAACTGGTTATCCTTTCGGACTCAAGAGCGATAAAATACCTGAAACAGCCAAGATTATTGCAATAGCTGATGTATATGATGCAATGACTTCAAGCCGTATATACAGAGCTCCTATATGTCCATTTGAGGTAGTACGCCTTATGTATGAAGACGCATTTACCAAGTTTGACCCTGTATTTGCAATACCTTTCCTTAAAAATGTAGCTTCATCTTACATTCACACTGATGTACGTCTGTCTGACGGACGTGTAGGAAAGGTCATACTTATTAATGACAGTGCACTTCACAAGCCAGTTGTGCAGGTTGATGGGGAATATATTGATCTTTCTAAGAAGAAGGATTTGAATATTACGGCACTGTTATAGAAGCGTTCCGAAAATGTCTCATCTAAGTATGAAGATATTGCCGAATTACAGATTTAACCAATTAAAGGATTGAGAAATAACTCAATTACAGTTTTGCTAATTTGTGGATTGACAACAGACGCAGCAAGGACTGCTATATTTCCGTCGGGCACGTTCGCACTGCTTGCAGCCATAGCTGACACATAAACGGTTAAAATACAGCCGCTAAGTGCCGACGGCTGCAAAAGCACCCAGCTTGTAATATAGCAGTTCTTGATGCTGTTTTTATTCTTTATTTACCATCTGTTAATTGAATATATCGGACATTTTTTACAGTCTGCATAATAACCAGACTTTGGATTTTCTGTATACAATATGCTAATATTGCATACAGTTTTTTATTTAATCTCTTTATGTCTTGTTTGACTATTTTCCAAAAGCTTCTATGCCGGCGTATGTGGCGGACTCGCCTAGTTCGTCTTCTATTTGTAGGAGTCGGTTGTATTTGGCGATACGCTCGGCTCTTGATGGTGCACCTGTCTTTATCTGACCCATATTAAGAGCAACTGCCAGATCTGCTATTGTTGTATCATCTGTTTCACCTGAGCGATGGCTGGCAATTGCTGTGTACCCGTATCTATGTGCCATTTTTACTGCCTCTAATGTCTCTGATAATGTTCCAATCTGGTTAGGCTTTATAAGAATTGAATTCGCACAACCCATCTCAATTCCTTTCTTTAATCTTACTGTATTAGTTACGAATAAATCATCTCCCACAATCTGTACTTTTTCCCCAAGTCTTTCTGTAATGCTTTTCCAGCCACTCCAATCTTCCTCATTAAGAGGGTCTTCAATTGAAATAATTGGAAATTTATTAACCAGCATTTCATAATAATTAATTAATTCTTCAGTACTCCTTTTTATTCCGCCATCGGCTGAGTTTCCAAGAGCTGCGTATTCTCTTGCAAATTCATATAATCCGCTCTCTGTATTGTAAAGTTCTGATGCCGCAGCATCCATAGCAAAATACACATCCTTACCCGGTTCATATCCTGCTGCCATAACTGCTTCCTGCAACACAGCAAACACTTCATCTGCCTTTGTTATGGCAGGTGCAAATCCGCCCTCGTCACCAACAGTTGTAACATATCCCCTCTGTGAAAGTATGTCCCTTAATGAATGAAACACTTCTGTTCCCATCCTTAAAGCTTCCCTGAAACAAGGTGCTCCTGCTGGAACTATCATATACTCCTGAAAATCGCTTCCAACAGCATGTCTTCCACCATTAATTATATTCATAAGTGGAACCGGCAATGTAGTACCAGCCACTCCTCCAAGGAAACGATACAGCGGCATATGCAGCGACTGTGCTGCAGCTCTTGCTGCCGCAATTGAAACTGCAAGTATCGAATTAGCTCCAAACCGTGCCTTATCGTGCGTTTTGTCTTCGTCAATCATCGCTTTATCAACTGAATATGTTTCTGACGAATCCATCGCAAGAACGCTGTTATTAAGCTCGACATTTATGTGATTAACTGCTTTAAGCGTACCTTTACCACCATATCGTTTAAGATTCATATCCCTGAGTTCTACCGCCTCAAACGCACCTGTTGACGCACCGCTTGGTGACTTTCCCATTCCAACTGTTCCATCTTTTAGCATAACCTGTGCCTCAACTGTCGGATTGCCCCTTGAGTCAAGAATTTCCCTGCCTATAACCTTTCTTATCTCAAGCTTTCTATGTTCCATAACCTTATGTGACCTGTTATGGCTTCCTGCTGGAATACACGGATTATCAAGATATCCTGCCGGAATTCCATCACTATAAGCACTTGCCGCTGGTGCACAGCACCTTACTGCATCCGGCTCATTCATTGGTACACCACCTGCAAAGTCAGACGAATCATAATTCATTCTACAACCTCCATTAATACAACAACTAATATTTACTAATAAAATGTGTGTCTGTCACATTTATAATTCCAGTTATATTATTGGTAGTTATGTCTGATTTATTCAATTTTCTTTTTATGTATAACGTACAAAGTGCAAATTGTAAAATACAAAGTGCAAAATATACAATATAAAGTGCGAAATATAAAATGTAAAATATAAAAATTATTTTATCTTGTCATATGTGAATATTTTTCTTTGGTTGCAAGTCCACCCCTTATGTGGCGTTCCTGCTTATTAATATCCAGTATTTTCCTGACCTTCGCTGCAAGCTGTGGGTCTATCTCCAAAAGTCTTGTCGTAACATCTTTATGTGCTGTGCTTTTGCTCACCCCAAACTGCTTAGCCGCCTTGCGCACTGTTGCATTATTGTCGATTATATAATCAGCTATATCTATAACCCTTTCTTCAATATAAGTTTTCAAATAAAAACCCCTGCATATCTGTTTGTACAGTTTATGCAGGGGTGGGGAAAATATACTATTTAATTAAAGATTCATAAGAACTTTTAGCAATCCTTCACAGCCTTTTCTTACATCTTTATATGTCGCCTCAAAATCTCCTGTATACCAAGGGTCTGCCACATCCGAACCTGAACCTGCAAATGTCATAAGCTTGTATACCTTTTCGTCAGGATCTCCACCAGATAGTCTCTGCATATTGCGGATATTCTCTGTATCCATGCCAATCAGGTAATCATACTCCTCATAATCATTAAGTGTCATCTGCACTGCTCTATGAGGAATTACAGGTATTCCCTCCGCTTTAAGCTTCGCCACGGTTCCGCTATGTGGCGGATTGCCTATTTCTTCACAGCTTGTTGCCGCCGAGTTGATGTAAAATTGATCTTCAACTCCTGCCTGTTTAACTAAATATGTCATAATGCTTTCTGCCATAGTGCTGCGGCAGATGTTGCCGTGGCAGATAAAGAGCACTTTTATCATAGTTTTGTTTCTCCTCCATCCTTATGTACAAATATATAAGTTACATCAATATTTTAATACAATTATATAAAGCACAATACCAAAAGTCTATAACCAACATATTATATATCTATTAAATAAGAAAACCAGCAGCACCTCCCCAGCACTAAAACAAGCTCTTCATAAGCCAACCTTCAATGCCAGCGAAAGCCACTGCTGGTTTTCACCTATTATTTATTATATGTTTCTAAGATCCAAGTATTATAGCTACAGCCAATATCTACACATTAGTAAATCTCTTAGCATGCACATTATGCATTTCTGTCATTATCTTGCCTTATTCTTTATCTCTGTATCAATCTTTTCTACGAACTCATCAAGTCCAAGTGTTGTTGTATCCTGCTGTCCGTGAAGTCTGTATGATACTGTCTTGTTCTCCTGCTCGTTAAATCCAATAACAAGAAGATATGGAACTTTCTGGATCTGTCCCTCACGCATACGATAACCAAGCTTTTCTGCTCTGTCATCAAGTTCTACTCTTACATTTTTAGCTTCAAGAGCATCAACGATTTCGTGTGCATAATTCATAATCTCATCATTATCTGTCTTAACTGGCATTACTCTTACCTGAACTGGTGCTAACCATGTTGGAAGGTTACCCTTTGTTTCTTCAAGTATATATGCCATAAATCTGTCAAGAGAACCAAGTATAGCTCTGTGAAGTACAACTGGTGTCTTCTTCTCGCCATCCTTGTCAACATATGAAAGGTTGAACTTAGCTGGAAGACAGAAGTCTAACTGGCATGTAGATAATGTGATTTCATTACCAACAGCCGGCTTAACATTAACATCAAGCTTAGGACCGTAGAATGCAGCTTCACCGATTTCTTCTGTATATTCAATACCAAGACTGTTCATAACATCTCTTAAAGCATTTTCAGCCTTATTCCACATTTCATCATCATCGTGGTACTTAGTCTTATTTTCTGGATCTCTAAGTGAAAGAACACAACGATAATCTGTAATTCCAAAATCCTTGTATGTTGAGAATATAAGGTCAACTACCTTAGATATTTCATCTTTAATCTGCTCTGGTGTTACAAAAAGGTGGGCATCATTCTGGCAGAAATGTCTTCCTCTTTCAATACCCTTTAATGTTCCACTTGACTCATATCTGAAATCATGTGCTATCTCACCAATTCTTATAGGAAGATCCTTATATGAGTGAAGTCTGTTAGCATATATCATCATATGATGAGGGCAGTTCATTGGTCTTAATACAAATGCTTCATCATCAACTTCCATTGCCGGGAACATATTTTCCTTATAATGATCCCAGTGTCCTGATGTCTTATAAAGATTAACTGTACCAACACAAGGTGTCATAACGTGCTGATATCCAAGCTTTCTTTCTTTATCTTTAATATAGTTCTCAAGTTCCTGCCATATTATATAGCCCTTTGGTAAGAACATTGGAAGACCACGTCCGATAAGGTCATCAACCATAAAGAGTTCCATATCCTTACCTATCTTTCTGTGATCTCTTTCCTTAGCTTCTTCAAGTTCCTGAAGGTGTGCTTCAAGTTCTTCTGGTGTTGGGAAACATACACCATATATTCTCTGGAGAACCTTATTGTTGCTGTCGCCCTTCCAGTAAGCGCCTGAATGTCTGAGCAACTTAAAATTACGGCATAACTTAACATTATCAACGTGTGGTCCACGACAAAGATCTGTAAAATCTCCCTGCTCGTAGCAAGTTATTGTTCCATCTTCAAGGTTAGAGATAAGGTCTAACTTATATTCATCATCCTTGAACATTTCCATAGCTTCTTCTTTAGAGATTTCCTTGCGGATAATCTTCTTTCCTGACTTAGCTACCTTCTTCATTTCCTTTTCAATCTTAGGAATATCTTCATCTCTGATAACATCATCTCCAAGATCCACATCATAGTAAAAACCTTCTGCTACAACTGGTCCAACCCAGAATTTAGCTTGTGGATAAAGATGCTTAATTGCCTGTGCCATTAAATGTGCACAAGAATGGTTTAATGTGCTTAACTGTTCGTCTTCTTTAAAATTAACCATTATTATTAATCTCCTTTGCGTATTAGTCCGGACTTAGTTACCTGTTAAATGTGCTTTTTACCTGACATATAAAAAGCACCCACAAGGTACACTCTGCCATATACCTAAGGGTGCATTTGCACGGTTCCACCTTATTATTTCACTCTTACAGCCTGTAACGTATGCCACACGGTAACGCTTCAAGATTATATATTATAATCTCTTCTACGCACAGCTCAGGAATGGTCTTCATATAATAGTCACATAAGCTGATTTCACCACTACAGCTCTCTCTGTATGCTCCGCATATACTACTTTTTCCGTCATTGCTTTTATTTATTCAATCTGTCTGTCATTGTACCACGACACTTTATTTAAGGCAATACCTGAATTAAAATACAATTTACAAAATATAATCTATAAAATACAGCTCTTTAAATATAATTTTATAAATGTATCTCTACAATTCAAGCTTTCCCTGATTACATATTTCAATTCTTACCTTACATTCACTCATCTGCTGCCCATTAACATCCATGGTGTATTCGAGTGCTATATTAATCTTATCTTCATCCCTTTCTATATCCAGCATGCTTGTATATATAGACATCGCAAGGCCTCCATAAGGTGTGTTATAACAGCTTACAGTCTTTTTATCCTGTATGAACTCCATAATTGTTGTTATTGCACCTTTTTTACTTATCTCAACTCTGTCCTCTGATATTTTAATAAGCGTGTCAGATTTTGCACTTTCTCCATCATACACTTCTTCATAGCGTATATATTCCTTGCCTGCCCTCCTAGTGTATCTTCCAACGCTTATTATCTCAATATCTTCTGCCTCTTTATAAGCATCGCCCGCCTCTTGTGCCGACAGTCCTCTTATCTTAACATATACCTTATCATTCATATTCTCGTGTGTACTCCCTTTCTTATTCTCTGATTATTGATAAATATAATCACCCTATATCAGTAATTTCCTGATACTTACAATCTTTTTATGCTTATAATTACTGAATGTCAACAATCGCCTTATATCCATAATCTTCTGATACTTACAATTATTTTATGTTTATAATTAATTTTACATTATTTATAGGTTATTTTACATTTACAGCTTATTTCTTATTTAAAAATTTAAGATACTTGAATCTGTACTGTACCTTTTCTCCAGACACTACCCTGTACTCATCTTCTGTCAGTACATTTTTAAGCTCATCCTTTGACTCATCCGGCACAACACCATATACTGCATCCACAAAACATAATGGTGGATATAATACGCACCACCAGTTCCTGCCTGAAGCCTCTCCTATATCTATTCTAAATGCCTCATATTCCCCTGGCGGAAATGTCATATCCCCGTAGCTTTTCATCGGAAAATAGCAATTTTCAAAATAAACGCTTACATCTTCCTTACTTCCAAGGCTCCTAAGCTTATCAACAGCAACATTCTTTATATTATCACTCTCATCACTTAAAATCTGTCTTGACTCCTCTAATGATACGGATTGTGAAAGCTTCGGACTTATATAATCAAGCACCGCTGCCTTAACAAGCATTTTATTATTCTGTGCCTCCTCAGAGTCGTCATTCGCCCTTATATGAAATCTTATAATCTGCGAAGCTATATCTTTTTGCATAAATGCTGCATAAGTATCACTATACAATCGTATTCCTACAATTACAAGCATAATAATGCTTAATGCCAGTATAATATAAGTTGATTTTGCACTTTTTTCATTTAATTTTAACATATATACCCCCTTGTTTGCTGGTAGTTTCTGGATGGTGGTGGGAAGCGGAGATGCTTATGCACGGAAAGTGTGACGGACGGATAGTGTTAGTGTGACGGACGGACGTTGTTACATACGGACGTTGTGAGGACTTACTATATTACCGCTGGGCACGCCCCCGCTACTTGAAACCGTAGCGGACACGTAAGCGGCTAAGGAACAGCCGCTAAGTGCCGACGGTTTCAACAGTACCCAGCTTGCAATATAGTAAGTTCTCACAACTGGGTAGCGACTATTCTACAATCGTCGCTTCCCACCTCCACCTAACAGCTGTCCTGCAATCCACACTTCCGACAACCTGCCACCACCAGAAATAACTTTCCATTAAATTATCCACTCACCTAAAGGCTTTCACCGCTGCGTGCGACACTTAAACGAAAGCGGGTCGCCGTTGCTTTTGCTGCTTTTTAACATCCCCGCCACAACCTTTAAGATGTACCAGATAATTTATATGGAAATTATCCCCAAAAAATAAAAAGCTATACCCACCCCTATCATTTTCATAGTATGGTGAATACAGCTTTCAGTTTTCAATAAATCACAATTTTATTTAATTATATGTTAAGAAGTCTTATAATTCCCCTTTCCTGATTAGTAATATGCTGTCTTACTATAACCTTGGCTTTTTCGACATCCTTATCGGCAAGCTGCCTGATTATATCGTTATGCTCACTTATAAGTATAGAATGTGTTCTTGCATCTTTAACATATTCAAGACGATATCTGTACATCTGCTCACTAAGACTGTTGACAAGCTGGATAAGTCTCTGGTTGTCTGTCATTGAATATATAATATTGTGGAATGCCACATCTGCATTAACTATAGCAACTACATCTTTAGATACAATAGCGGCTTCAAATACCCTGTTAGCCGTCTTTAACTCCTCTATATGTTCAGGTGTTACATTCTTGCAGGCAAGTGTTGCAGCAAGTTCTTCTAACGCCGAACGCACCTCAAGGACATCTCTCATATCCTTTACAGTTATATGTGCAACCTCAGCACCTTTTCTTGGAATCATAATAACAAGGCCTTCAAGCTCTAACTTTCTGATTGCTTCTCGTATAGGTGTACGGCTTACTCCAAGCTTGTTAGCAAGCTGTATCTCCATAAGTCTTTCGCCAGGTTCCATCTCTCCTGTAAGAATAGCCTGTCTTAATGTATTGAATACAACATCTCTTAATGGAAGGTATTCGTTCACATCCATTTTTAATTCGCCTTTCATTGTCTAATCCTCCGTGTAGTAATTTAATTAAATGTCTCTGTTATATATACCTGTCTTGCATCTCCCTGACGCTTTAAATATTCTTTACAATTAAGTGCTGTCTGCTCATCAGGAAATATTCCAAATACTGTAGGACCACTTCCACTCATCATAGCATTGTATGCACCCTGACTTATCATATCCTTCTTTATCTTATCTATAACCGGATACAACGGAATAGTCACATCTTCTAACACATTGCCCATACGCTCGGCAATCTTTATTACACTGCCCTCATTAATTGCCTCTATAATTCCATCTATATCAGGATGCTTTGTGATTGCACCTGAATCCAGACTGTCATACACCATCTTAGTCGATACATTAATAGGTGGCTTTGCTACAACCATATGACAAAATGGCATAGGTGCAAGTCTTGTAAGCTTCTCTCCTATCCCTTCTGCAAGTGCAGTTCCTCTCATAATACAGTATGGAACATCAGCTCCAATCTTAACTCCCTGCTCCATAAGCTCCCTGTTAGAAAGTCCAAGATTGAACAGCTTATTGATAGCAAACATAGCAGAAGCTGCATCTGTACTTCCTCCAGCCATACCTGCTGCTATCGGTATGAACTTATTAAGGTCTACCTCTATTCCCCCCGAAAAGCCATACTCATCTTTCATAAGCTTGTATGCTTTATATATGAGATTATTCTCATTAACCGGAAGAAACTTAAGATTAATATCAATCCTTATATCGTCTTCTGGTATCTTATTAATTATAAGACGGTCATATATACCTACTGTCTGCATAACCATTCTTACATCGTGATATCCATTATCTCTCTTTCCTAACACATCAAGTCCAAGATTAATCTTGGCACGTGCCTTTAATCTAATTGAGTCCATATTCATATCTCCAATATTGTATACATACATCTATTATATAAAACAGATTGTACAAAATCAAGTACATACTTTCAATTTCATATGATTATTACTAATCACCAGAAAATATATCCTGCAGAATGAATTATATATAACTATGATGCCATTTTTATTAACAAAAAATTCCCGAAACCAGAACAATCCGGCTGGCTTCGGGAACATTTATAGGGAGCACAATATTTACTTGTAATCTGATTAATTAACTGTCTGTATATTTGAAGAAACTTTTATATCTGAATCAGCCTCATTAAGAGACTTTACCTTTTCGTCTGAATTATTGCCTTCATCCTGTGTCTTTTCTATTTTAATAGTTGATTTCTTCCATATTCCTGTCCAATAGAGTATGTAGAGTATCAATGCTGATGTGGCATTACTTACAACTACCGCATACCACACACTCTCAACGCCCATTCCAAGCACATTAGCACATACCCACAATGTCAGGAACCTGAATATCCATATTCTTGTCGCATCAACTGCCATTGTTATCATGGTATGTCCACAGCCCTGAAATAACCCCTGCGTTACATTATAAAATGCATTCGTCCAGCAGCATATTGCCATAATTGACAGGAACTGTGTCGCAAGAGGCACTACCTGTTCATCTGATGTGAAAAATCTTACCATTGGTTCTGCTATGAATCTTCTTGAAAGTATCATTCCACATATGAATAAGAATACAGCTCCTATTCTCAGTGCAATATGGTATGACTTATCAGTTCTTTTAATATTGCCTGCACCCATATTCTGACCGACTATTGTAGATATTGCAGAGCCTATTCCACTTGCCGGCATTGTAATAATACTGTTAATCTTATTACCGATACCATAAGCTGTTGTAGCTGTCGGACCATAGGCATTAACATTTTTAGTCATAAGAAGAAATCCGAACTGCATTGTACTTCCACCTATTGCAGTTGGCAGACCAATTTTTAATATAGCAAGCACTTTATTTTTATCAAATTTGAAGTTCTTAAAGTTAATTCTGACAAGCTGGTTATTTCCCCTAAGTACAAGAACTCCAATAATCGCACTCGGTATCTTAGCAAGCAGTGTAGCAAGTGCCGCACCACCTATTCCCCAGTTGAATATAACAAGGAATAATGGGTCAAGTATCAGATTGATAGATACCCCAAGTATATTAAGAAGCAGAGGTCTTACTGTGTCGCCCTGTGCCTGCTTGACCGAAGTAAACAGATTAATCATAAAAAGAAATGGAAGGTCTAACACTACAATTCTTATATATGTAAGTCCATATCTATATATTTCACCCTCAGCACCAAGCCATTTTACAAGTCCTGGTGACACAAGCCAGCATATAAATGCACATACAACCGAAAATCCAAGCGATGTTATACATATATGATTAGCCATAGAGTTCGCCTGTTTGTCTTCTTTCGCACCAAGGTACTGCGATATAAGAATAGCACCCGCTGTCGTTATGCCTGCTCCAAAGTTAATAAGAATATTCTGGAATGGTGACACAAGCGTTATAGCTGCCTGATTAGCTGTTCCTATCTTTCCAAGCCAGAACGTATCTGTAAGATTATACATTGACTGTATAAAGCTGTTAATCATAACTGGTATTGCCAATGTAAGAATTGCCCTGATAAGATTCCCGTTAAGAATCATATCTCTCTTGCCAGCACTTATTGGTCGTGCCATATTTAATCCCTTCTTTCCCAATAATCTATTGCATTTTTTCTCTTTTTTATATAATATATTAGCATAAAAAACAGTGATTTCCACTTATAAATACTATTATTTAATTAACTTTACAGAAAATGTATCCTAATTTCTTACATAAGTATTTTTATAAATACTTTTTTTACACTGGAGGCTTAATATGATACAGGATATGCAGAAGAATTTTGAAATCAAAAAAATTAAACGCTCGGCATTTAAAGCTAAAAAGGTTCACTCACACCCTTTTCACGAACTTTTTTATCTTGCCCGCGGTGAATGTACGGCATTTATCAGCCACAATATATACAAATTCCACCACGGAGATATTGTAATCGTCCCTGCCGGAACAATCCACAAGACTGATTATACAGGAAAAGGTATGCACGAGCGAATTGTAATAAGCTTTAAGCCAACCGTCACAGAATGGCTCAACAATGTTGTCGGCACGGATATCGTGTCTGATGTTATGCAGGCAGGTGTTATCTCAATACCAGAAAAACGAAGAGATTATATAGAAAGCCTTCTTGAAAAGCTCCTCTTTGAAAATGAAGGACAGGATCCTTTATCTCCCGGCTTTGTAAGCGTTGCACTCGCCGAGCTTATGCTTTTTATAACCCGTTGTAAGAATTATGAAGAAAATGTAATAAAAGAGATTGACGTTAATAACAGAATTATGCAGGAGGTTGCAACTTACATTTACAACCATTACAGCGAAAGGCTTATACTTGAAGATGTGGCGAAAAAATTCAATCTCAGCCGTTCGTATCTTTCAAAGAAATTCAAGAGCGTTACCGGCTTTGGTTTTAAAGAATATATAATAAATGTCCGCATACAACACGCCTGCGAACTTCTTCTTAACACTAACAAATCAATAACTGATATTGCATTTGAGTGTGGTTTTAATGACAGTAATTATTTCGGCGATGCTTTCAGGCGTACCAAGGGTATTTCACCTAATAAATACAGAAAAAATAAAGAACATATGTAAATAAAGCCTTACAAACAGCCGATTATATATATAAAGCCACGGATGGTTTTATCAGATTGCTTTTATAAGCATTTAACTATTAATTATTACAAATTGTGCGTATGCACAGAAACGGAGGAATAATATGGAATTAAACGGAGTTAATTCTTATTACACAGGCTATGCTTCAACAGCCAGCCAGACTAATAAAGACAACAAGACATCAGGAACAGCTTCTGCTAATAATTATTCAGATACTGCTGCCACTTATGAATCTTCTAAAGGCCAGACTGTTTCATCTGCTACATCAAAATCAACCAATCCTTCTTTAGTAGCACAGTTAAAAGCTGACTCTGACAATCGTATGCAGCAGTTACAGTCACTCGTAAGCAAGATGTTTGAAAAGCAGGGAATTACAATCGGAACTGCTGATGATATGTGGAAAGTACTTGCCAGCGGCAACTTCACAGCAGATGCTGATACAATTGCCAAGGCTAAAGAAGATATTTCAGAGGACGGATATTGGGGAGTTAAACAGACATCATCAAGAATCTTTGATTTTGCAATGGCTCTTGCTGGTGATGATGAAGAAAAGATGCAAAAGATGAAAGCCGCTGTAGAAAAAGGCTTTAAGCTTGCAACCAAATCATGGGGCAAAGAACTTCCAGACATAAGCAAGAATACATACAGTGCTGTTATGGACAAGTTCGATGATTATTTTGCTTCCAAGAAGACATCAACTGACACAGAATAAATCATAACCAACACAGAATAATATTATAATAACAAAGGCAGGAAAGTAAGAACCTCTTAAGCAATAACTTAAAGTTTCTCATATTCCTGCCTTTTTATTTTCTTTAATTGATAATCTAATTCTCACTCCACGAATAGTAGAACTGTATAAGTCCTATTCTTGAACTTGTATCGGTCTTTTCATTGATAGCTGAAATGTGCCTGTACAATGCAGACCTTGACATACACAGCGTGCTGGCAAGTTCGGATACATTTCCGTCCGACTCTGTTAATACCTGAAGAACCTCTTTTTCCCGCTCTGTAAGTGAATATGCCTGAACAAATCTTTCTAATTTATAATTTACAGCAGGTTCAGTACTAACCGGCTCTTTAACACTAATTACAAGCTGTGTAGAATAAGCATAAATAGCAACGCTTATTAATGCAAATAAAACAAGTGCGACAACGCTTATTATCATTGTGTTTGCACTTGATAAAAGCAGTACTGATGTAAAGCTTGTTATAACTGCTCCTGCATTATTGACTGCCCTGCCCATTCCAGCCCATAATTCTGGAATATCTGTATTGTATGAGAACTGAATAAACATTGTTGTAAAGTATACAACGAAAAATCCAGCCGACATATAAAATGCAACAAGTCCTATCATAAACGGACCACCAAGTTCTATTACTGCCACACACATAACTGAAAGAAGTGTGACACAGTACATAATAATATTAATAAACGCTCCTTTATTAATTCCAAACACATATCCTGCAACAAGACCGCTTACAGCAAGGATAACTCTTGGTGTTTGTCCAATATCAACACTTCCTTCCGCGTGTACAAGTGTTACGGCATTATCAAGTGTTGAAAATATACAAGTCATAAGTGCAACTATAATAATAAGCGTTATCCCTGCCGTTTTCTCATTCTTATAGACAATATACGAAGCTCTTCCATCAGCTGCTCTGGCACTATTAGCAGCCATGCTGTCAGTTCCAAAGCCGTAATACACAAGCACTATAAGCCCCACGCACAGCATTATACTTTCAGCTAAGTTATTATTAACGATATTATTAGCAATAAATTGTATAAGCACTCCAAGTGCATATGCAATTCCTATCGCATAGGATACCGGCATAGAATAGTTGCTTATATTAACTGCAAGTGAATAGTGCACGGCACTTCCTACAATTCCCATTATAGCAAAGAATACACAACCGCTTATGAATATTGAGACATAAGAGCTGTGTGTACCCATAACTGCTATACATATTATGCCAGTTATTACTGCACATACTTTAAATATGTGCAGTAACAGCATATTATTATTCTTTCTGTATACACGCTTTAACAACGGATACATAAGAAATCCGGCGACACTTACACCCAGAATATAATTCTGTGCATTTACTACTCCATTTGAATTTATAACATATAACATCATATTATCATACATATATTCTGTACCAAGGAATACATAATTAAATAATGCAATAATGATAATGTTAATCATTGGTACTTTATTCTTCATATTAATCTCCATTTCTAATTCACGCAATCCTTATGAATACATCCGAAGTTTCGAAGAAACTTCTAAGTGACTACGAAGTAGTCATATTATACCATTGCTTTTCTCACAAGTAAAAGCTTTGTTCCTGCTGGAATTATATCCGAATCAACAAGTCTTTGTATAGTGCTGTTTTCCTCCCTCATCAAATCCCCTGTTGTGTCATATTTCTTGGCTATATCCCATACTGTGCATTTACCGTCAGATATATAACCCACCATTGAAGGGAGTGCCGAATAATCAACATTTTCTCTCTTATTGCACTCACACTCGTCAATGACATTAATATTAAATGGCTCAAAGCAAATCGTATCCAATGCGATTACTGCTTTAACCTCAATCTGTGCACTGCTGTTCATTGATGCCTGAAGCTGTTCTATTGACGGTCTTATCGTATATTCTATCAGATTCTTATTATATTCCTTTAATTCAACTACCGTTGTGAATGGAATTACTGAATTAATGCTTCCCATTGGAGAATTATCATCAGAAGTTATGTAGAATATATTAACTATCACAGCACCCATTATCTCTATTCCCTCAGGAATACATTCGTAACTGTCAATCTGTACATTAGCCGTTGCATTGACTATCTGCATAAGATTAATGTAATCTTCTACCTTGACATTACCTGAAACCCTGCATTTATTATTGTTTCTTATAATAAGCTTCTTTAACTGCTGTGTTTCCTGCTTAATATCAACATCAAAGCCCGGAATATACATATCCCACATAGCATTGCGACTGCACTCCTCATAAGATTTAATATCCATATCAAGTACCAGCTCAACAGCAACATCCCTGTTATTGCCGTCATAATCCGGTCTTACCTCTACATTTTTACTTATTACATTGTAACCAACATACGATATTCCATCAGGATTTGCTCCGCTCACATCTATTATTCCAGTAAATGGTGTGCTTGTTTCATACCATTGCACCTGTCCTGCCTCATCATCAGCAATATACATAATAAATACATTCAGCTCACCGCTTACACTTAGTCCATCCTCTGTCATTCTTGTGTTGACATTTCTTACATCTACATCGTCCCATACAAGACTTCCTATATCTGCCTTTCCATTAGGAACTGACACAGTTTCCTTAATTCTTAAGTTATCTTTCATATTAACGTCAGCCTGCACATATTCAAAATCCTTTAACAAAAGTTCTGCGTTACAGTCACCGTCCTCAATTCCTGTTGATATGGAAATATTCTTAATCTCCTCACATGTTACCGTCAAAGCCACAATTGCCTTTACACTTATCTTTCTTGAATTAATGGATTTAATTGTCAGATCCTCAAGCTGTGCCTTGCAATTTACATCAAGCCCTGTAGCATCACACGACAGATTGACATTTTCAAGAAAATTAAGTGAACCATCCATTCTTACCGGTATAAATCTTTTATCGTTCTCACTGCTTCCTGTATACATAATCGCAAATACAAGTGTTCCGTCAATCTGGGCTTTATCCTGATTAACCCTCACACCGTTAACTACTGCCATTCCCCATTCTTTGACAATTAAATCAATATCCGGTTTGCTATCCATAACATTAAAATCATCATCAAGAGTAATCTGGGTTGTATTAGTACATTTTATAACATATTCGTGAATATTTTCGTGTTTAAGATTCACAACAGACCTCCCAATATACATTTCTTATTCAATATATGCACTCTTTCCTAAGCATATTACTTAATCTGCTGTTATTCTCTTTTATTAATAATCTGACTGCAAAGTGTTTATATATCGTTTAATCTATAATATTTCATCTGCATATTATAATCTACATCTTGAACACTACTGACTCGTCACGTTTTTCATATTTCAACACAATATATGGAGTTGTGCTTACTTCATTTACCTGCTCTCCCTCTGCTGGTCCTATAAGCTTAAAATCTGCATATACCGCATTACCACTCACATATACATCATCTACTCTTATGCTGTATCCAGACGTCTCCTTAGTTCCATATCCTGCAACAATATAGGTATAGTCCTTTGTTGTATAAGTCAGTCTTAAGGTGGACTGCTTCTTATTGTCTATAAGCTTCTTTAATTCTGTTGGTAAATCTTCGTTCTCAACAACTGTATAGTCAATCTTCTCGTGATTATCTGCCTGACCACCTGAACACGCCATACAAAAGCTTATTGCAAGCATAAGTGCCACTACAGCTGTGATGTTAAGAAACATATGCTTTCTCATAAAGACATTTTTCCTAATAAAATGCTTCTTATACTTAAACTGCTGATAACTTCCCATAAAAAATCCCTGTTAATAAGACTTGTTATCATCTTATTAACAGGGTCGTTAATTTATTCTACCGCATAACCTTTTTCTTTGATTACTGCTATTACATCATCAACATATTTCTCACATTCTTCGTGAGTGCCAGCCTCAACCATAACTCTTACAACCGGCTCTGTTCCGCTTTCTCTTACAAGAATTCGTCCATCATTGCCAAGACTTTCTGCTACCTTGTCAACTGCCGCCTTAACATCTGTATCGTCCTGTGCTGCTGTCTTGTCATATACACGGATATTCTTAAGCACCTGTGGATATATCTGAAGTGAAGCTGCAAGCTGTGAAAGCGTCATCTTCTTGGCTATCATAACCTCCATCATCTTAAGTGCTGTTATTATGCCATCACCTGTAGTTGCATATTTGCTGAATATGATGTGTCCTGACTGCTCACCGCCAAGACGATATCCGTTATTAACCATACATTCATATACATACTTATCGCCAACCTTAGTCTTCGCATAATCTATTCCAGCCGCATCAAATGCTTTATAAAGTCCGAAGTTAGACATTACTGTTGTAACAACTGTATTGTCTATAAGCTTTCCTCTTTCTTTCATATAACATCCATAAATATATAATATATGGTCTCCTGTTATAACATTGCCATTCTCATCTACACAAAGACATCTGTCGGCATCGCCGTCAAATGCAAAGCCTGCATCAAGATGTTCCCTCTTAACAAGATCCTGTAAGCCTTCTATATGTGTAGAACCACAGTTAGTATTAATATTAGTACCATCTGGACTGGCATTAATCACATAAGTCTTAGCCCCAAGTGCGTCAAATACTGCTTTTGCAAGTGTCCAGGCACTTCCGTTAGCCGCATCAAGACCTATTCTCATACCCTTAAATGAATATATTGCAAGGCTCATAAGATAACCCATATACCTGTTACGTCCAGCAGTATGGTCTACTGTACAGCCTATATTTTCTTTAGTGGCATAAGGTATGTTCTCCGGTTCGCCATCAAGATACTTCTCAATCTCACTTATGACATCTTCTCTCATCTTCTCACCCTTGCTGTTGATGAGTTTTATTCCGTTATCATAAAATGGATTGTGGCTTGCAGATATCATAATTCCGCAGTCAAAATCTTCTGTTCTTGCTATATAAGATACGCTTGGTGTTGTTGTAACGTGCAAAAGATAAACATCAGCTCCTGAGGCTGTAAGACCTGCAACTAATGAATACTCAAACATATAGCTGCTTCTTCTTGTATCCTTGCCTATTACAATCTTAGCCTTGCCATCCTCTTTATCCCTGCCATAATACCAGCCAAGAAATCTTCCTACTTTAAATGCGTGATCAACCGTAAGGTTTACATTAGCTTCACCACGAAATCCATCTGTACCAAAATACTTACCCATTATTACTCCTTCCAGTTACAAAAGCTTATTCTGCCATCATCTTTTCTGTTGACCAGATTTCCACTTCATATTTATTAGCCTTGTTGTATCTCTTTCTAAGATCCTTAAGCTGCTTTAAATATTCCATTGTAACCTTACCTGAAAGCTTAGATTCGCCCTCTGTTCTCTGCTGGAACTTATATGGAATTTCAACTACCTTCTTATATGAACCCATTGCAAGAACTTCGACCATAATCTTCCATCCAATTGGCTGAAGGTCTGCTCCTTCAATCACTTCACGTCTGAACATAAAAAGACCACTTGTTGGGTCAGATATCTTTCTAAGACAAGGAAGCATCCACTGTCCTATCTTTCTTGCTGTGCCAGATACGAACTTTCTGTACCAGTTAAGTCCACCGTCATCTCCACCAGGTATAAGACGGCTTGGTATACAGAAATCAGCACCGCTTTCCATAGCCTTATACATATATTTAAGTACAATTGGTGGGTGCTGTAAATCAGCATCCATACAAGCCATATACTCACCCTTGGCAAGTTCAAATCCCTTAAGAACTGCTGTTGCAAGACCTGTTTCACCTGTTCTGTGTTCAAGTCTTATCTGTGGAAAATCCTTAGCTACTTCCCTGATTACATCAGGTGTATTATCTTTACTATCATCTACGAATAATATTTCATAATCAATTCCCTTAAGTGCATCATCTATCTGTGTCACCAGATTTCTAATATTCTTTCCCTCATTAAATGTAGGCACAACTACTGATAACATATATTTTCTCCTTTTAATATTCTTATACCAGATTAACTCCAGTATATATAATTGTAATTTAAAAAGCGTGTTAATTATAATACCAATATATAAAGATAGCAAGTCTTTTCACATAAGCAGACCATCCCAGAAGTACCATGCCGATATTACAACAATCTCAACTATAGACAACAACGTAATTATTCCATACCGTACATACCTGTTACAGCCTGCGATTATCTCTGCCACTCCTATATATATTACAAATGAACCCATTATAAATCTCAACGTACTCATAACGCTTGATGTAAGCGGAATAAGAAGTACTATTATTCCAAATATTCCAAGTGCATAATGCTTCTTTCTTATCATCGCTGCATAAAGCATAAGTGTTATAACGCAGAGCCAGCCAAGTATTATTCCATTGAGTGTCTTAACTCCTGATGCCGCTGAGAGCTGCCCTGTACACGACTTAAACAACACTCCGATTACCGGAAACATTTTCTGTGTCCTCCACGCTCTCTGGACGTGGTAAAATGCCCACGAATCACCACAAAAGTATCTCAGATAATTCATATATATGAATATGCCAAGAGGGCTTATCATAATAGCCACAAGCTTCTTTGGTTCTTTTATGACATTTTTAATAAAAGTTCTTATAACACTGGCTAAGCTTATATTTCCAGCTATCAGAATACCAGCTTCTTCTGTAAGCATACACTTATCTATTATACCAGCTTCTTTATTATCTTTCATTTCTGAATTATGCTTAGCCCTGCACTCTGCACAGGTCTCCATAAACATATATGTTATAAGCACAAACACAAGCATACAGCCAACAATTCGTGTTGCACTTGCCATCGCCGCCGCTATTCCTGCCGCCATATAATTATGTCTGGCAGAGTTATAGAAGCAGAGTATAACACACAATATGAATAGTGCTTCTGTATACATAGCACCATAGTACACGGCAAATGGTCCTGCAAGCATAAGAAATATAATAATATCCTCAACTGTCTTTTTATTATATTTCTTCATATCAAGCTCTATATCTGCATACTTAACCGCATAATACACTGCTATAATTATACATATGTTGGAAACTGTCATTCCAACGGCATATGTATCTATACTTCCCATTGTGACAAGTCTTACTGCCATACACACAAGAGGGTATAGCGGGAAAAAAGCCCAGCTTGCCATACCTGATGACTTAGGAGGCTGGTAACCATTCTCCACAATCCCTTTATACCACTCTGCATCCCACGGATTCATATAATACAGCCATTGGTGCGGCTCATCAGCAATAAGATTCATCACCGGAACCATTAGAAGCATAACTGCCCTTGAAATAAGCCATACTGCTATTATCTTCACCAAAAGCCTTAACTGTTCATTATCTTTATAGTATCCTGCTACTGCTTTAAACATTCACAACCCCAATATCTGTTATTACAATATATACTGTATATTCGCAATCACGCTGGCAACAAGTGGAATTGCAAACATAACAACTGCAAGCACTGCAATTATTGCAAGATATACACCACTTGCACACATTCCTAACCACTGAGGAACATTTATCCCTCTCTTATGGTCAATAACCATAAGAACTATCATAACAATAAGAATAATCAAAGATATAATTATTCCTGCGTTTCTTCCTGATGGTTTAAATGTAAATACAATCTCATTACTTCCGTCATTAATATTAACTCCTGTAAATATTCCAGCAATCTCGTCTGTATCACACTTTACTCCATTAACTGTAACTGTCCAGTTATCACTCTTAATGATTGGAATTATTGCATAATTATCATTACCGCTTCCGTCAACCTTTATAGTAACTGAGTTATTAGTATATGTTACATCACTCTGCTTATCAGCGTATTTATCGCACAGTGACTGCATTTTATTAAGGTCAATTCCTGCGATTGTGACAATCGACTTATCCGTGATTGCATTACCTGCTGAATCATATGGTCTTGTATATTCTACCTGAACCTCAATATCTTCATCATAAAATGTTCCAAGATATATAAGTCCGTTATTATAATCCGTTGTGTAATACTTATTTTTTACATTCCCTATTGTCGGTATTGCAATCTCTTTACCATTAACAGTTATCTTTACACTTCTGAAAAGATTAGATACATTGGCATCCGAGTCGCCTATATTACGGTCAGTTACACTCATATATACAGCCTTTGTTCCTGTTACAGAATCCTTATAAGTCTGTATGATATGCTTATTCTGCGTTGTTCTGTAATCTTCCAGATTATCAGAAGCTATATTATCTTCTGCAACATGATTATTATTTACAGTAATCTCTTTAGTATCTGTAAGAGTACCATATTCCGTAACAATACCACTTGAATCATGGCTTAATGCACTATACATAATATTGTGCATATATATCCAGTCCTTTGAGCAGTTATTATCATTATAATCTTCTGACTCTACAGACATTGTTGCTTCATTCTTAGTAAAATCTTTGTTAAAATCTACATTTTTTACAGATGAGTCTGTAACCATTGCAAATGGCAGCTGGTAATTAGCTGTATAAAGCTTATACTGACAGCCATCAGTTCCAACCTTCTTAAGTGTATACAATGAACTGTCTAATCTGTTGACATTAACAGCCTCCGTAATGTGTATAAGAGCATCGCTGAATACCGTATTACCTGAATCAAGCATCCAGAGGAAATACTTTGAATGTCCCCATCTTACTGTCTGCTTCTGGCTGTCCTTCTGAAGAGCTGCCGTAAAGCTTGACATTGCACCTCTCTTCATAACAAGAGGGTAGTTGGCATTAAAGCTTAAATCCGGATTAGTTATTCTGTCTACCGGTGATGAGGCTATTTCAAGATTATTAGCCGCTTCCACTGCAAGCTGTACATAATCTCCATACTGATATGGCGTATAAGTATAGAACTTAGGTGGACCTGTCATAGCGATGGCACCTATAATTATCTCAACAGCCATTAATCTTATAATACTGTTAATTCCATATCCGTCTTTTCTAACTATTACATTAATTATATGCGCAACAAGCATAATTGCGAATACTGCTATAAAAAATACAAATGCCCTCTCGTAGGAATTAACCGGAATATACTTATATCCAAGTGCAAATGCAACGCATACTACCACACACACTGCACTTAATATTATATTCTTCTTTTTATCTTCTTTGCTATCTGCAACTATAGTATCTGCATACATTGCTGCAAGACATATGAATGTAAATGCTATAATAAATCCATTTCTTAATGTATATCCATTATATGAACCAAAATGCCACATAATGTTAGTACCCTCTGCAACTGCCTGAATAACCATTATTGCAAAGAGTGATACTGCATACCAGTTACGCTTTCTTAAATCTATATCCATCTTATACCGCGGTAACTTTCTGCTTCTATGTATGCCTGTAAATATAAGCACAAGGAATATTCCCATACCATAGAACATCATTATTCTTTCAAATTCGCCAAGACTGAAGCTTCTGAATGTCGGATTAGAAATCCATGACATATACTGCTGTACAAGGCTTAATGAGTTACCGGTTCTCTGTGACTGTGAAAGCTGCGAGAATACCGGAAGAAGCACAAAGGCTGAAAGTCCAATTCCCGTAAATGTACCTATCCCTAAGTTCCACGCACATTTTCTTCTCTCTTCTTTATCACATCTGAATATAATATACATTCCACCGGCAAGGAGTATGTATACAACTGACATTGCACTGATATAATAGTTAATAACAAATAACAATGCCAGCATAAGAATATAGAAAAACTTCTTTCCTGTCTTTTCCATAACATCTAAAGACATCATAAGAAGTGGAAATAAAGCAACTATATCCATCCAAGGTGTAAAACATGAAGCATATAAAAGCACATAGCCACAAAATGTGTATGCAAGTGCAAATATAACTTTAGTCTTATATGTTAATTTCTTATATCTTCTATTAAGAAATGCATACATTGTAACTGACATAACAAACATCTTAACAAGTGTAAGAATTGATATGAATTCCAATATATAATCTCTTGGACATAGATATAAAAGCAGGTTAAATGGACTGAACATTGAGAACGCTGATATACTCATACTCACATTAGTTCCAAGTCCTGTATACCAGTCAAACCACACACTTGCATCACCATGCATAGCATCCCACAAATGTGCATACAGTGGAGCAACCTGCTGCATATTATCAAATAAATCTATTCTGTTACTTCCAAAAGGCCATATTCCCTTTACAATAAGAACAAATATCATAACAAGTAGTGTTATAATTCCAGGAATAAGATATGAAGCTATCTTTCTTCCCTTTTTATCAGAACTGTTATTCATTCAAATCCTCCGTTCCCATCTGATTATACATGTGTAATTATACAGGTTGATCTGCCATTTACGACAACATTTCTCTTGCCTGCATTAATAAAGAAGCTTTCTCCAGCCTTAAACTTAAGTTCCTTGTCATTGTCATCTGTCATAATTGTTCCTTCACCGTCAATTACAATTACTGACAGGAATGAAGCTTCATCAACTGGTATCTTAGCTTCATCTTCTATTTCATACTTGATAACTTCAAAATACTTGCACTGTACAAGTCGCTTTGACATATAATGCTCATTATGTGCAAGCATAACATTACATTTGTTATCCTTCTCATACTTAACCGGATTAACGACATCTAATGACTTGGCAATGTGAAGCTCACGCGGATTACCGAATTTGTCACGTCTGTCATAATCATACATACGGTATGTGCAGTTAGAATTCTGCTGTATTTCACATATAAATATACCTGCACCTATCGCGTGGATGGTGCCAGCCTTTACCATAACAACATCACCCTTTTTAACCTCTATCTTGTTAAGAATTTCTGTTATTGTATTGTTCTTTATACGTTCTTCTATCTCTTCTTTAGAAGAAGCTCTTGAAAGTCCGCAATACAGATATGCACCAGGTTCTGCATCAAGCACATACCACATTTCGTTCTTTCCATATTCATTCTCGTTCTCCAGTGCATACTCATCATCCGGATGTATCTGTATTGATAATGCCTGCTTGGCATCAATAAACTTTATAAGTACTGGGAATCTGTCCTGTGCCTGACATTTCCAGCCTAATGCTTCCTTGCCAATTATTGAAAGATAATCATTAAAGAGCATACCCTTATAATATCCTTCTGCAATACGGCTCTGTCCGTCTGGGTGTGCAGAAAGCTCCCAGCTTTCTCCTATGACATCATAATCACATTTCTTGCCATATACATCTCTTATCTTAGTACCGCCCCAGAGGTTATCCTTAAATGCCGGGTCAAGCTTGACAATCGGACAATTATCTTTTCTTACATAATTGCCGCCATTATCTGATGAATCCTGTCCATATATCTTAACCATATCATTATCAAGGATTGAATCACCAATTCCAACCTCTATAATGACAACATTAGAGTCTGTCTTGTTAGCAACCTTATGCTTAACACCGATTGGCACGAATATACTCTCATACTTATGGTAATCTTTAGTTTCTGTACCTATTGTAATAGTAGCTGTACCTTCAACAACTGACCAGTATTCTGCCCTTAATTCATGCTGGTGAAGATTCATCATCATTCCTGGAAATACTGTAACCTTCTTAACCTTATAACCATTAGAATAATTAAGAAGCTCGTGTATACCCCATTCCCTATAGGAGATACGATTATAATCAAAGTATGTTTCATATTGGTCAAGATTGTCTTTAATAATCTCTTTAATATTATCAGCAGATTTCTTTGATGAAATGTATACAGCATCTTCTGTATTGACAACTACCATATCTCTTAAGTCATTAGCAACTACAAGCTGTCTTTGCGCGTTGTTAATTACTGATATATTACTACAGTCATTCTTAATTATATTGTCAGGCTTATCATCACTATGGTGCATTTCAATATCACATACATTATCGATATCTTTCCATAAAATGTCAGCCTCTACTACTTTGAGATTGTCACAGTGTTCAAGAACAAGTGTTTCTATGCTTCCTGTAACTATGTCCTTCATTACATTTTCTGAGAAACGTATAGCCCTTCTTATAGCTGGAACTTTTCTCTTAGCTGTACGGCAGGCTGTATACAATTCAGGACATTTCTTTCTTGTGATATTAACCATATCACCTGCCCTGAACACAAGTATTCCACTATTCCATAGATACCCCTCCTCATATGAATAGCAGTCTGCAATCTCAGATGTTGCATCATCAAAATCAACATTTGATAATATCTTAATTACATCATTGCCATCTCTCTTGATATATCCAAGATTCTTCGCCTGATATTCAGGCTTAACTCCAACTGCCGCAATTACGCCTTTCTTTGCTATCTCTTTAGCTCCTATGATGGCATCCTTGTATCCATCACCATCAATAAAATTGTCTGAATTAACAACTAATACAAATTCAGTTGGATTGGCAAACATTGTTCCAAGCATAATTGCCGCTGCTGTGCCCTTAGCTGTGCCCTCAAGAATAACTCTGTATTTCAGGCTCTGGAACGCCTTCATCTGTCCGTTTACAATATTCTTATATGCCTCATTAGTTACTATAATAAATTCATCACAATAAGGCAGATTTCTAACAACCGTTTCCTGTAAAAGTGAACGGCCTTCCTTAAATTTCATAAACTGTTTAGGATAATTTTTTCTGGACAATGGCCATAAACTATCGCCACTTCCACCTGCAAGAATTACACACTTCATGCAAATGTTCCTCCATAATTGTTATTTTTGCCCATCATTTTAATTAGCTGATACACCAGAAGCTGCTGATTTAACTGTGTCTGATGAACCTGAACTGCTTGAACTGCCGCTTCCTGTGCTGCTTCCACTTGCTCCGTTATCTGTGCTTCCACCTGTAGTAGTGCTTCCGCTTGCTCCGCTGTCTGTGCTTCCGCCTGTAGTGCCGCTTCCGCTTGCTCCGCTGTCTGTGCTTCCGCCTGTAGTGCCGCTTCCACTTGCTCCGCTGTCTGTGCTTCCGCCTGTAGTACCGCTTCCGCTTGCTCCGCTGTCTGTGCTTCCGCCTGTAGTGCCGCTTCCGCTTGTTCCGCTGTCTGTGCTTCCGCCTGTAGTACCGCTTCCACTTGTTCCGTTATCTGTGCTTCCGCCTGTAGTACCGCTTCCGCTTGTTCCGTTATCCGTACTTCCTGTGTCACCACTTCCACTTGTTCCGTTATCTGTGCTTCCGCCTGTAGTGCCGCTTCCGCTTGCTCCGTTATCTGTACTTCCTGTGTCACCACTTCCATTGGTATCATTGTCTGTGCTTCCACTATTATCTGAACTAGTATTTCCTGTGATGCTATCATCATCAGATGTATTAGCTGTTGTCCTATTGGTTGTATTATTAGAACTGCTGCCAGTAGTACTTTGTGTTACATTCTCAGTCTGCTTCTGTGTAGTCTGTTCTTCTGTGCCTGCCTCAGTTGAAGCTGTTGCCGCCTCATTCTTCTTATTATTCTTCGTTGCAGCCTGTTCTGTTGTATACTGCATATTCTGGTATTCATAAGAAGCACTCTTCTTATTGCTCTTGCCAGCCTTAACTGATACAACAAGAATAATAATAAGAATAATAACTATTACACCACCTGCAATCCATGAAACCATCATTCTTGCCGGAAGTGTGAGTGCTGGAAAAAGTCTTTTAATGAATATTGTAACAGCATTTTCCTTTAATCTTTTTCCTGTTTTTCTGTATACAGAACTTACAGCTTCTCTTTCTCTATAATCATCATTATTATTATTCTCATCATAACCATAATCACTGTCATCATACTCTTCATCAGAATAATCACTTTCATCTAATGAATTGTAATCATTATCAGCGACTGCTGCCATATCATTATTATCGGCATTACCAGCTGTTTCATAACCTAATACATAACTTCTTATGCCTGCTAACCAGCCGCTTATATAAGAACTGTCAACATCGGTTACGCTCTCAATCGCATCAACAGAAAGCATCTCATAAGCGTATAATTCTGTAAGCGACATTTCTATCTCTGATAAATTTCTAAAGCTCTCCTCCTGCTGGTCAAATGACTTAGGGCTTCTGAAGGCTATTGCCTTCTGCTTCATATATGTAACGAATTCTTCATCATCCTTAATATGAGTATATTCATATTCTCCTGTTGGTGCATTATTCCTTAATTCTTCTGCATTCTCACTTACCACACTTGTAAAGAAGAACGCAGATGCAATTGTTGCAACCTGCTTATGAATATTTCTTTCAAGGTTAAAATCACCTATTCTCTTACATATCTCAATAAGTGCCTTCTTTGCCTGGGTCATACTCTTTTCTTCGTTCTGATATACAGGGTATGCTAAAGCGTATACCTCTTTGTAAATCTTATTGCATAGTTCCTTTTTCTCAGCTTTTCCGTCAATCACATCCTGTACTAACTGTGAAAGCCCGTCATCTTTATTACTCATATTCATCTCCTGATATAATATTCTTACTAACGTACCAAACCTTAAAATAAGAACACTTTATGTGTGCCTTCACTATCTACTCCGTTATGAACAGAATAAATGTGAAAATGCTCCACTTAGGCATTCATATATTATTATACCACCTCCCACAATAATTGTCACTACAACAAAAAAACAGCAAATAAGCGGCTATAACCTGATTTTCGCCACTCATTTACTGTAATTATTAAAAATTAGCATATATAAAATCTGATGTTGTGCTTGTACTTCCATATATAAGTATAAACATTATAAATCCTATATATATAATCCATCTTATTACAATATTATATGATGCTATTGTTTCTCTTATGTTAATCCCCTTTTCTTTTAACAGACTGACAACAAATATAATAATACAGCCTGCTATAACAATTAGCAAATCCTGACTTGTAAGCCCTACAGCTTTAACAGCCGCCATTGAAAGCTGTGATATATGTGCCTTTGTAACTGTCTGTACCAACATAGCATTAGCAGCTCTTAAATCATTTGCCATATCAAAATAAAAGCCTATATTGACAAGAATAAATGTCCTTATAATGCAGAAGCCCTGATACCACCATTTCTTAGGATTGATATGAAGCTTTTCCTGTATCTTTGCATATACAGGTGCTAACATTCCACTTCCTGCAACAATTACGCCATTATATATACCATACATTATGTACTTCCACGCTGCTCCATGCCATACACCTACAACAAAGAACACCAAAATGTCAGCAAGTCCTACAGGAAGAAGCTTTCCAACATTGTTACCAAATTTCTTCTTGCTCCACTTGCCGAATTTAGCCATACTCTTAGATAAAGAAAATGGATAGAATATGTAGTCCTTCATCCATGTACCAAGCGTTATGTGCCATCTTCTCCAGAACTCACTTATTGAGCGTGAGAAATATGGCTGTCTGAAATTCTCATCCATTGTAATTCCAAACATCTGTGCAATTCCTATGACAATATCAATTCCACCGGAGAAATCTGCATAAAGCTGTATGCTATAAAGAAGCACTCCTAACACATTGTACCATCCGCCATAATTCCAGTAATTATGGAATATGAGAAGGACTGCCGCATTTACCCTGTCAGCAAGTACCATTTTCTTAAAAAAGCCCCATAGTATTCTCTGGACACCGAACTGCAATTCTTTTAAATTGTAGCTGTGTCCTTCATACAACTGGCTTCCAAGTCTTTCATATCTTCCAATCGGTCCTTGTAAAAGCTGCGGAAAAAATGAAACAAATAATGCGTGCTTAAAGAAATTGCCCTGAGCCTTATGCTTGCCTCTGTATACATCAACAACATAACTTATTGACTGGAATGTATAAAACGATATGCCAAGCGGCAGTGTCAGATTAAGAACTCCTATCTGCTTTCCACTTCCAAAAAGTCTTAAAACTGCATCTATATTTCCAAGCATAAAATTGGTATACTTCATAATCCCAAGCATTCCAAACGCTATAAGTACCATAGCTAGTACTATTTTTTTCTTTTTACGGACAATATTTTTCTTGAAATCTTTCTTTTCTTCCCTGCTTATTCCGTCCTGCGGTTTCTGCTCATTCAATCTGTCCAGAAGAATTCCGCCCCTGTATGTAACATATGTTGTCAGTAATAACATCCACACTGTCGAGATATCATAAGAAGCATAATATACATAACTTATTATAAGAAGCCATATCCATTGCAGCTTTTTAGGTATCACATAATATATAATAACTGCCGCTGCTATAAACAGAAAGAACTCAAAAGTCGTAAATGACATATCTTTCTCCATTCCTATGTATTTTCATATAATATATATGGCAGTTAATAAGACTTCCACTCAAGTCCTGTAGCCGCCTCATAATCGTCTTTCATTGTCTCATACATATCTTCATATGACTTGTAGAAATATTCTTCCTCATTAACATTTCCCTCTGCATCATCTGCAAGTACTTTTGCTAATACATCTGAATATTTAACAGCAAGTTCTCCATACATATGTCCTTCTGTATCCACATAACCCGAATCATCTCTTGGAAGCACAGACATAAGCGTCTTATTAAAATCATAATATTTAATATTGTAGCTATCAAATAATTCTTTAAGCTTTTCGGACGCCCTGTCCACCTGTGCTTCCTTAAATGCATCTGGTGTTATAGGTGTTGACACACATACAACCTTTATATCATTATCATTACAATAATCAAGAAAACGCTCAAACTGTGATATAACTGTTTTATCAAGGCTTTTAGCAGCATTTCCTTTCATTGTATTAACATATGATGGATTACCTGGCACTTCATTGATTCTATATCTGTAGCAGAATCCTTTTCCAAGATATGGACCACCTGCGGTTGCAAAATATCCATCTGTATCAAGTCCTGCTGACATATCATAATTCTTATATTCTTTTGTCTTTTTAAGTGCAATATTAGTCTTTGCCTTCTTTATCGTGCATTTCCAGGTCAGCCTTCTTGAAAATACATTTCTTATATCAAGTTCAGCCCTGTTATTCCACAGATATTCTGCCTTAACCCAAGTATCTTTCATCTGCTGGTATATAAATGACTTGGAAAAATGATTCTGGGACTGCCCATTCATCCAATAGTAATAGTCTACATCCACAATTACCTGTTTAACATTATTACCTGAATCGACAACTGATTTCAATACATAATAGAAATCATCAACCGTCTCTCCTGGTATTCCCATATTAAACGAATTAACATTCATATATTTATCAAGATATTCTGTATCTATACTACATCTTGTATGTGAAGCTCCAAGCACTATTGTGTCGTAGCTCTCATTTGAACTGTTCACATCATTTAACACAAAACGTATATATCCGCTCTCAGCAAACAGATAATCGCACACAAGTATAACCACTGCCAGAACAACGATAAATAATACACATTTTATGTGTGGCCATGCCTTTTTCATTCCGTTCCTCATTTCCAACGAATAAATACAGTAAAACTGTACTTTTTGTATATTTCATCTATTATCTGCACTACTCTTACAATCCGGTAATTCTTTCCATTAATGCTTACTACTGTGCAGATTTTTGTAATTATACCACTTATACAGCTTTAAATTGTTAACAATATGTTAACTATTTTTGAATTTATTGCGAAATTATTACATTAAAATTACGCAATGACTACATTAATTAACACCTAATACCAAAAGCATCTGATTAATTCATAATCGCAACCGCAATATTAAGATATGCTGCAAAGGTTACCCATAAAAGATATGGAACCATAAGCCACGCTGCCACTGTATTAACATTAAAAAATCTCCATATTGTAAATATTATTAAAATCCACAATATCATAAGCCATACAAACGCCAGCCAGAAAGCACCAAAGTTGAAGAATATAACTGACCAGCCTATATTGATTACAAGCTGTACTCCATATAATATCAGTGCTTCTGTTCTGTCATCATCCCTTGTCTCACATACAATATAAGATGCCAGTCCCATAAGTATAAAAAGAATTGTCCATACAATAGGAAAAAGCTGACCAGGAGGTGATAGTACAGGTTTATTCAAATCTCTGTAGATTTCCATTGAATTACCTGTAAGAAGCCACGATATTACTCCTGCTCCTATACTTATCATCATCGCTAAAATCAGCCTTTTCCAATTCACTTTAATATTTCCTGTCATAATTCCTCCATTCACCAAAAAATGTAACATTTTATCTGTCAGAATTATTTTATGCAGAAATCACTAAAGCATACTTATAGTTTATTTAATTGTAATTTCACTGTCTGACCATTACAGACCACTCTTTATATTCTCTCCTGCCGCAGCAGTTGTTGCCGTTGTTACTGCCGCTATCTTATGAAGTGCAATGTAATCTTTTGCTTTTTTTATAAATTGCAAATCTCCTGCTTTTTCTAATAATTCTTTAAACTTATTCAACTGTATTCCTCTTTTCTTAAGTCCACCAATTCACACATAAATGCCTGAATTTATTTATTGTAATATTATACTGACTATTAATCATAATAATGCTTAAAATACACTCTTCCAAATATTGCCCATGTATCCACAAATGCCCTTACGCAATCTTTCATTCCAATTCTGTTAGCACCCTTATCTCTTACAAAGACAACCTCAACTGGCATTTCTGCTATTTTAAAGCCCCTTCTATGCACCGCCACAAGCAGCTCTATATCATATGCAAAGCCTGACGTTCTTATAAGGTGTCCTACCGGTTTAATAGCTTCTGCCTTAAACACCTTAAGTCCTGTCTGAGTATCCTTTACATTAAGATGAAATAATATTATAAGCATTATATAGTAACACATACTTATTACTTTTCTTTTAAATGGATATTTAAGCTTTGACCCCTTATGAAATTTACACCCGATAACAACATCTGCGTTATCATCAAGCATTTTCTTAAGATAACCCTCAAGCTGTGCCGGATTAAGTTCCAGATCTGCATCAACAAATGCAATATACTTTCCTTCAGCCTGCGACACGCCCGATATTATGGCATTACCTTTACCTCTGTTCTTATCAGAAGTGACAAGCCTTACTCTTTTGTCTTTTCTTACCGCTCTTAATATCTCCGCCTTGGTATTATCCTTACTTCCGTCATTAACAGCTATAAGTTCAATTTCCCTGACAAAGCCTGATACTATATCAAGTGTCTTCATTATGCTTTGATATATTAATTTTTCCTCATTGTATGCTGGCATTACTATGGATAACATTCCATCTAATTCTACCATTGCACCCTCATTTCTAAACAACAAATTGATTATTAATACAAAAATGTGCAAAGCACATTCCAACACCATGCACGGTCATCTGCGTCTAACTACAGATTAGTGTGGGTGTGCATCATCGGCACATAGTGCCTTTTGTGTAATAAAGAATTCCTATTACACAAAAAAGACTTCCTACTCATTTGTAGGAAGTCCTATGCCGGCAACGGGAATCGAACCCGTATGGGAGTATAAGTCCCGCAGGATTTTAAGTCCTGTGCGTCTGCCAGTTCCGCCACACCGGCTCTTTGGTATATCTTAATACATAATCCAAACTTGGTGCAGCCTAAGTTGCACTTTACTGCCTGCAAGCCAGTATTATGTAGAATGGGCGGAGAAGGATTCGAACCTTCGAAGGCAGTGCCAGCAGATTTACAGTCTGTCCCCTTTGGCCACTCGGGAATCCACCCATAATTCCTAAGTCAGTCTGCTAACTCAGGAAACTTTTTGCATTTTATCATATATATCTTATCTTGGCAAGTGTTTTTTACAATATTTATTAATTAATAAAACATATTAACCGAAGTAATACGAAATCCCTTATACTTCTTAAAATTATCATTGCTAATAGCTGATGTGTAATCATATATATTAACAGTTTCTTCTGGCACGAAAGATATCTTTACAATACCATCATTTCCTACAATATCTGCTGGTATCTTTAAAGTATTAAGGTTATCATTCACCTTATCTTCTCTTTCCCTGTCACCATATTCATTCTTATGGTACTTAACCGCTCCCTCTGTTTCATTATATGCAGTTATAGTTCCAATATATTCATCATTAGCATATACTTTAGTATCTGTATTATAGCTTGCACCATACACTTCAAGCACAATGTCTTTCTCAACTCTTGTTACAAATCTGTAATAAAGTGCTGCCTCATTACCTTTATTAGTATATATCCCTGTATGAAGTGAATAGAAACCCTTTGTGTATCTGTAAGGAATGTTCAATGCAGAGGCTATTGTCTTATCCTCATCTTTATCAGCTGTAGAATTATCATCAGCATCTTCTGATACATAATTATTCTCTGCTGCTAACATTTTTTGGAAATATTTATCAATGGCAGAATCTCTGTTAGACTCCACACTATCCTCATTAACCTCATCAGCCTCTTCTTCATCATCTGTTATAATATCGCCATAAAGCTTCTGTTCTTCTAATAACTTTTTATATTCTTCAAGCTTTGATATATCATATATCTCTGTATTACCAAAGTAATAGTCAAGACCATTTTCACCCGGCCACTTAGACAATTCACCATCTACATAGTAAAGCTTATATTCATCTGATACATCAAGCTTACTGCCAAGCACAAGCGTTGCAAGATAGAACACTGCAAGAATCACAACAATAATATATGCAATTATATTAATACATTTTTTCTTATTATTCATCCCAACTCTCCTTTTCTACGCCGTAAATGCGTTGACACCTGCTGTAAACCATAACCATATAAGAAATGCTTCCATAACTACTGCAAGAAATACCGCCAGCCACTTTAAGTCTTTCTTATCTGCAAAATAATCATATAAACCAATGTATACAACATAACTTCCAGCTATAAATCTGCACATTGACATAACTCCGCCCGTAAAAGGAATTATAAGTGTTATGACAGCAAATAGAACTTCTGAATAATATCTACATTTAAGCATATATACATACACGATTATTGCCAGTATCATAACCAGCGGAATCCAGTATCTTTCTGCATATATATTATTAAAGAAATCCCATATCATATTACCTATCCAGCCAGCACCATCTTCTCTCCATGCTGCCTGCACATTTCTGAACGCCCACGCATCTCCTGTCACATAATACAGATGCATCATATTAACAAATATGCCTGCCGGACATAAGAATACCTGCAATATCTTAACTGGATTTTTAAACATATGTACTATAAAACTGCCAAGCTTTCCAAATGTTATCCTGCCCTCATATAAATCAAGGTACATCTGCAATACGAGCGGGAATACAAGTATAACACCAACTATTCTTGTACAGCTTGCAAGCATAGCCGCAGCTGCTGAAATCCAGTAATTATTAATATTGCCCTTTTCTTTTTTTAGATAGTAAAAGAACACTGCAATAAGCATCATAAATAATGTTTCTGAATATACACAATGAAGATAGAATGAGTATGGTCCCATATAGACAAGAACCACTGCAAAATATCCTAATCTGTCAGGCTTATAAAGCCTTACTGTCTTAACAAGAAATATCCCCATTATATACACATATATTAAGCTGAGAAATATTCCTGCCTGTGCATAATTAAGGAAGAAAAATATGTATTTAAACAATCTTATTGATACTGGAAATAAAGGAAAGAATGCCCAGTTAGCCTGTCCATCTCCCGGCTTTATGCTTCCAGAAAGACTATATCCTTTTTCAGCAATCTTAATATACCAATCTGCATCGCCACCAAGAAACATCTTAGCAAATGTAATATTATTGCCAAATGCTGAATTGGTAACACAGCCAATAAATATATAAAATAGTCTTGATACAAGCAAAATCAAAAGAACATTTTTCGCAATCTGCTTATTCTCTTTAGTAGCAATCCTGTTCCATAATCCAACCGCCTTCTCCTTCATACGTTTACCTTTCTTCTTAATTAGTAAATACGGATACACAATAACGAAACATTAAAGTTGTTGGGTTCTGACCCTGACATTATAATCATTTCTATTCGTTACCTGTAGCCTGTTCCTGTTCTTTTAAATATTTAATATACCTTTCCACAGCATTCTGCCAGGTTGGAAGCGGTGTAAATCCTGCCTCTTTAAGCTTTGATTTATCTAATCTTGAATTAAATGGCCTTGCCGCCTTTGAAAGGCCATATTCTTCTGTGGATACCGGAATAACCTTAATATCCATTCCGGCCTGTCTGTATATTTCACACGCAAAATCATACCACGAAATATAGCCACCCTCATTAGTTGCATGATAATATCCATATTTCTCTGTAGCTATCATATCAACTAATAATACTGCCAGATCAAGTGTATATGTTGGTGTTCCTATCTGGTCATTAACAACTCTTACAGTCTCGTGGTTCTTTCCAACCTTAATCATTGTCTTTATAAAATTATTGCCATTAGCACCGAATACCCATGCTATTCTTACTATAAAATATTTAGAAAGTGTATCAGCAACCGCAAGCTCACCCTCAAGCTTAGTCTGTCCATATACATTAAGCGGCTTGTATTCCTTGCAGTCCGGCTCCCAAGGCTTCTCACCCTGCCCATTAAACACATAATCTGTGCTTATATATACCATTTTACAATCAAGCTTCTTAGCCGCCTTTGCAATATTAGCTGTCCCTTTGGCATTGACAGCTCTTACCTTCTCAACCTTGTCATCATCTTCTGCCATATCTACTGCCGTCCACGCCGCACAGTGTATAATAACATCTGGTGATACACTGCTTATAACCTCATCTACAACAGCCTCATCTGTTATGTCCATCTTGACATATTCCATTGTTGTAACAGCACTATTATCCTGAATACCACTGTAATTATCAGCTATATCACTTCCTATTCCTGTGTACCCTCTTTTATCGAGTTCATTCATAACGTCATGACCTAACTGACCTGACACTCCTGTTACTAATACTTTCATACTTTCTCCTTAATGTCTTCTATTATCTTTCAATTTAATTATAATCCAGCGCATTAATACTATTACAAATATTATTTATATACAATATAAATAATTTAATCACTTGTAATGAAATCATACACAACTTTCCCAAGTCTATCAGGTGCATATCTTTTAACTACATTTGCATATGCTTCTGTATCAACCTCTGTATTATATGACAATAATTCATCTGCAAGATTGTTTATCTGCTCATATTCATTACATCTTATATTAAATGTATTAATATTGCCGTCTGTAATCTCATCAAATATAGGAAGATTACTTGCTATAATTGGCTTTTTAAAACGCATAACCTCAATAATCGGCATACCAAACCCCTCGGCCTTCGACGGAAACACAAAAGCTGACATTGAGGCATACAGCTCGTGCTTTTTATCGTGGGTCACATAATCAAGATAAGTTATATCTTCATCTAACATCATTGCCGACCTTACAATCTGGTTAATCTCTTCTTCCTGCATTTTTCCACCAAGAATAAGTTTCTTCTTTCCGCCCCGGTTCTTATATTGCAAATAGCCTTTTATAAGAAGGTCAACGCCCTTTCTTTTCTCCATATTGCCAACATAAAGAAAATAATCATCATCTTTATTATCCCATTGTTTCTTAACAGGATTAGATATTATATAAGCATTAACATTCGCTATGCTCTTAGCTTCCGGGAAAAATTCTTCCGTTGTACTTTTGGTCTGTTCTGAATTATATAGAATCATATCTGTATTCTTAAGTGTCTTTTTAAGATTGTACTTAAAATACATACTATATACTTGTCCGAAATATTCAACATATTCTATTGGAAACATATCGTGTATTGTAATCATAGTCTTAAAGCTACCGCCGAGGTTAATCGGAATTATCGTATTAACTTCCCAGAATATATCAGGCTTAATAATATCAAGCTGCTTTTTCACATATGCAAAATAAGCATAAACTCCGGCACTCTTATACACCTGTTTTCCCTTTGTATATACTTTTATTCCATTTTTAATAAATGACTTAATATATTCACTCTCTGCAACATCTGATATAAGAACGAATTCCAAATCCTCATATTTCATAAGCTGCTTAAGAAAGTCATTAAGATACATTCCCACTCCGCTTGGTCTGCTGCCAAGCGTTCTTGCATCAACCGCTATCTTCATCTTTTTAATCCTTATTCTGCATATTTGTCCATAATTCCTGCAATTATATGGGCTGACCTGTCCCACGAATGATTTGAAAGTACATTCTGCACTGCCTCGTCACTCACCTTATTCTTTTCTAACAGCTCATCTATATTCACATCAGGCTTATGACAGTTGACATATGTAGCCGCATTTTTGTAAATCTCGTGCAGCACCGGAATATCACCAAGAACAATCTCAGCTCCCATACAGAGTGCCTCCATAGGTGGTATTCCAAAGCCCTCATAGGTTGATGGGAATAAAAATGCTTTGCAGTATTTCATAAGTGCTCTCGCCTCTGAATCCCTGGCATAACCAATCGCCACTACATTGCCAAGCTTTTCTATTCCAGACCTGTCCCCAAGACTTTCACCTGCTATTACATATGTACTTTCTGGGTGAAGCTTCGCATTATTAAGAATCCAGTTAAGATTCTTATTAGGTGCTAATGAAGCCATATACAGATAATATTTATGTCTTTTTATTCTTGAAGCATACTTGTCAAATATACTCTCGTCTATGCTGTTCACATCAAAGTGCTGCCAGCCATTGCCTGCAACTACTATTTCCTTACCATGGGTATTATAATTATCAATGATTTCTTTTCTGGAAAACCCACTGACCGTTATTATCGCATCAGCACTCTTAAAGGCTTTAAGATACATAAGCTTTCTGAACAATATCTCATGCCAGTCACCCGGCTCTCTAAAGAACTCCTTATGTGTCTTAAATGCTATGTCGTGTACCGTAACTATTCCATTTTTCATAAACAGTGATACTTCATTACATAAATATACAGGCTTAGCCTTCTGCTTGTCCACATATCTCTGAAACGTGAACTGTTCCCACATTCTTCCAGATTTTCCAGCCAATATAACAATCTTAATGTTATTATAGTGTGTCTTATAGCTGTTAATCTCCGCAGATGTACCTTCTGAATCAATCTCGGGCACAGCTATCTCAACCTCGTAAGGCTTATCCGCCATATATTTATCAAGTTCTTTTGTTATTTGTCTTGCGTACCTCTGGACACCTTTAATATGTCCATACAAAAAGCTTCCATCAATAATATATTTCATAGTAACCTCTTTTTGCAGTTTCTTATTGTATATCATTATCCGATACATGGTCAGGCTTATAAGTTGGAACGAATTCCTTTACAAGCCGTCTTACTGCCATCGCATCTTCTTTGTAAGCTGTTTCCTTAAGGACTTCTAGCTTGTCCTCAAAATTGTCTTTATCAAATTCAATAGGCTTGCCTATATGAATAAGCTTATTCTGTGTATCCTGAAGCCCTTCCTCTGCCATAAGAAGTTCTTCATATAACTTCTCACCAGGTCTTAAACCAGTATATTTAATCTCCATATCCACACCAAGTGTGTAACCTGATAGTCTTATAAGATTCTTTGCAAGGTCATCTATCTTTACCGGCTCACCCATATCAAGAATAAATATCTCACCACCCTTGGCGTATGCACCCGCCTGAATAACAAGCGACACGGCCTCCGGTATTGTCATAAAATATCTTATTATATCAGGGTGTGTAACTGTAACCGGACCCCCTGCTGCAATCTGCTTCTTAAAAAGAGGAATTACAGAGCCATTGCTTCCAAGTACATTACCAAATCTTACGGCTACGAATTCTGTATTAGATACTCCATTATAATACTGAATTATCATCTCACATATACGTTTTGTCGCACCCATTATATTAGTCGGATTAACGGCTTTATCTGTACTTATCATTACAAATCTCTTGGTATTATATTTGTCTGCCATTCTTGCAAGATTCCAGGTACCGGCTACATTATTCTTAACTGCCTCATTAGGGCTTCCCTCCATAAGCGGAACGTGCTTATGTGCCGCTGCGTGATATACAATATCCGGTCTGTAATGTGAGAATATCCACTCAAGTCTTGTGTTATTTCTTATTGAACCAATAAGCGTCACCACATTGGCATAAGGACAATTCATCTTTAATTCCTGCTGTATATCATAGGCACTGTTCTCATATATATCAAATATAATAAGGCACTTAGGGTTATGCTTGACTAACTGCCTGCAAAGCTCAGAACCAATTGAACCACCGCCGCCTGTTACAAGAACAGTCTTGCCCGATACATATCCAAGAATTGACTCCACATCAACATTGATAGGATCCCTTCCAAGTAAATCGTCCACATCAACATTTCTGATATCCTGAACATTAATCTCGCCGTCCATCATCTGATACACGCCAGGTATAATCTTTAAATTACAGTTAGTTTCTTTACAGATATTAAGTATCTGTCTTTTAGTTTCCTGCGATGCTGATGGAATAGCAAATATTATCTCATCTATCTCATAGTATCTTGCATATTCCTTAATACGCTCCCTTGTTCCAACAATCTTAACGCCTCGTATATACTTTCCAACCTTTTTAGGGTCATCATCAATAATACATACAACCTTGGAATTATCAAGGTATCTTGAATTAGCAATCTCTCTCATAAGAACATTGGTAGCCTCACCGGCACCAATTATCATAATCTTAATCTGCTCTGATGTATGTCTGTATTCCTGTAAAAGTGTTCTTATAAGCCTGTACATAAAACGGCTCGCACACATTGCAACTATAAGAAATACTACTGACATAAAATAACAGGCTCTAGGAAGCGGTGTTCCCATAACTGTTGTAAGACAGACGTGTGCCACCTCCGATACAATACAAGCCTCAACTATCTTATAAAGCTCGGCTATACTCGCATACTGCCACAAACTGTGATACATTCTGAAACACCAGAATATAAGCAGTGTTATAAGTGTAAATGGTACGCAGGTACTCTTAAAATTCTGTATATATTGTGACTCTATCGCCGCCAGATCAACGTTAAACCTCATTACCAGCGATATAAATACACAGCCGTTAACAAGAATTATATCTGTTATTATAAGAAAAAAGCGTCTGACTATTAACTGTAGCTTATCTTTCCTTGTCTCTTCCATAATTAACCTCTTTTTGATTTATCCATAAGTCCTGCTATTGTGCCTATTCCATAACTTAAATGAAGAAGCAGGAATAATACAGGAAGACAGGCATTAGTTATATTTCTTTTATCTTCAGCTTTAAATGCAGATACTGCCGCCATACCAGATGCCATTAAAGCATAGAGCACCCACATAACAGTTGTAAGCACTACTGTTACTTTTCTTAATGCCGAAATACCTTTTCCAAGTGTATGGTTGTGCCTTTTCTTAATGCACTCTGCAAGTCCTGTCGCTCCAATAACCGAACCTGAAGCTATTATTGCACTGACAAATGCAAATGGCACAAAATGATATATGCTAAGGCACTTAGGACATACCTTGCTTGTCTTTCCTATCCAGTAGCCGTTAGCATACTTCTGCTTAAGCATTGCCTTAAGACTGCTTCTTGTATACTGGTATGATATTATATCAGGGTCAAAGCACAGCTTATATCCAGCTTTTCTCATTCTATAATGAATTTCATTATCTTCTGTACGCACAAGTTCCTCATTAAAGAAACCAACCTTTTCAAATACTTCTCTTCTATATGCTGCGTGAAATAACGATTTAACATAAGTCTTTCCAGGATTATTCCTGTATGAAGCAATGCTTGAACCAAACATACTGCTCTCTGCAAGAAGAAGTGTCTCCTTAAATGGAGTTGGCTTGTCTATTATGTTAGGTCTTTGTCCACCACATATATATTCGCCTGTTTCAAACACCCTCACATTCTTACTGACAAAATCCTCTGGAATTACAGCGTGTGCATCTACCTTTATTATCGCATCACCCTTATATTCCCTCAATGCAACGTTCCAGCCTGATGGAAGTGTCTTTTTAGGATTGTCAAGCACTACAACCCTTCTGAATTCATCTTTATTATCAAGTGCAAATTCACACATAAGTGCTCTTGTATTATCAGTTGATGCTCCGTCTACAAGCACAACCTCCATATTGTTATGGTCATAATCCTGATTTTTAATACATTCTAATATTCCATTAATATTCTGTTCCTCGTTATATGCAATAACACACATAGTAATAAGCATATCAGACATTTATTATCTCCTTCTACTCTTTGTCACTGAAAGCCTCTCGCTTCCAACAACAGATTCAAATGTATCCCAAAGCACCCTGCAATCCTCTGCAAAACCAAACTTTCTTAATGCCTCAAGATTATACTTCATCTTCGCAGGAAGTACTTCCTCAACATACGCTTTATCCGGATTGGCGGCATTGCCTAATATTTTATCTTCATCTTTATAAGCTATGCTTGTTCTTGATGTAAGCCCAGCCGGCAAAAGCAGTGTTGCATACATTTCTTTAGAATACTGCTTTACATACTCAGGCACTTCCGGTCTTGTGCCGACAAGTGTCATATCTCCTGCAAGAATGTTAAATAACTGTGGGAATTCATCAGCTCTTATCTTTCTTAAAAGCTTTCCCATTCTTGTTATTCTTCTGTCATTATCCACAGTCACAGAAGCACCAAGCTCATTAGCATTAACAACCATTGTCCTGAACTTGTATATCTTAAATATTCTTCCATACTGTGTAACTCTTTCCTGTCTGAAAAATACAGGTCCTCTTGAATCACATTTTATAAGTATTGCAATTATTAACATCGGCAATGCAAGCACAGCAAGCATTATTGATGCAACTACGATATCAAATAATCTCTTCACCATTAAAGAAGCTCTACGTTTATTAACTATATTGTAATATTTTCTTACTTCCCTTGTTCTCATAAACTTTGGAAGCTCATTCCATTTTCTAAGCTGCATACCAACCTCTTTTCTGCCAGTCTGTTAAACCTGTTATTTAAGGCTGTTAAAATTCTCTATAACATATTCTATCTGTTCATCTGTAAGATTAGTATGAAGTGGAAGTGTGACTTCATTGTGATACATTTCAAAAGATTTTGGGAAATCTTTTATATCAAAGCCAAGCTGCTTATATGCTGTGTGCATAGGAAGCGGCTTGAAATGTACATTCGTTGCAATTCCTGCTTCTGCCATTCTTATTATAAACTGGTTTCTGTCTTCTACATCTCTTCCAAGGAGTCTTGTAAGAAACAGATGTCCACTTGATGAATATTCATCTGTATAATGGCACAGGCACTCAACATCATCTGCCTTAATACCCTCTGTATACATATTAATCATCTGCTTTCTTCTTGCAAGCATCCCCTCATATCTTGTCATCTGAGCAAGACCTATGGCGGCTGTTATATCTGTCATATTACACTTATAAAGTGGTGCAATAATGTCATATTCCCACGCACCAAGCTTAGTCTTTGCAAGTGCATCCTTTGACTGTCCGTGAAGGCTCATAAGCATAATCTTTTTGTATATTTCTTCATCGTCTATTCCGTCAAGTTCTCTCCATACAAGGCCTCCACCTTCACCTGTTGTAAAGTTCTTAACAGCATGGAAAGAAAATGATGTAAAGTCCGCACATTGTCCGCTCTTATGTCCATTTCTTGACGCACCATATCCGTGTGCCGAATCAGCAAGTATAAGAACTCTTCCAAGTGCCTCCTGATAAGCATTAGCCGGCTTAAATAAAGCCTTCTTGCTCTCAAGTATTGCCCTTATCTTATCATAATCGACCATTACACCAGCTATATCCACTGGAATAACTGCCTTGGTCTTCTCTGTTATGGCTGCTTCAAGCTCATCATAATCAAGATGATAAGTTCCCTCCTGCACATCAATAAGCTTTAAAGTTGCACCAACGTGGCATACAACACTTGCTGATGCTGTATATGTGTATGCCGGAACTATTACCTCATCTCCCGCTCCAATTCCGAATAATCTAAGAGCCGTCTCCATACACGCTGTAGCTGAATTAAGACACGCACCTCTCTTAGTGCCAGTAAACTCTGCCATCTGTCTTTCTAATTCCTTGGTTCTTGGACCTGTTGTAATCCAGCCCGACCTTAATGCTTCGCTTACTGCTTCAATTTCCTTTTCTGATATATCTGGTGGTGAAAATGGTATATTCATCTTTTTTGTCATTATTATTCTTCTGCCTCTTTTCTATACATTCTGCATAATCTAATTAGAAGATGTGGCTGTAGGCGTTGTTACCGTTGGCGTCTGTACAGTCGCAGTCTCACTTGTCTTTGTCATATCCGGAAACGCATATGTCATATCACCTGCTGTATTAGGTATTGATATAGTATAGCTTACTGTATTATACCCAGATTGTGACAATGTTATAGTCTTGTTGCCACTTGATTTGCTAAATGAGCAGGGAACAACACCTATGTATACACTATCTACATACAAAGCCGCTCCTGATGGTGCTGTTATATTAACACTATAACCATTAGTAAGGCTCGCTGATGTCGTCTTTGCTGTTGTTGACGAGCTTGTACTTGTCATATCAATAACCTTAGTCTTGTAATCTGAATTAACCGTAAATGTCTCTGTATAAGTTTCATAATGGTTAGCCTGTAATGTAAGTGTATGAGAACCATATGTTAATGACACAGGCTTTGAGTAATCAACTTCACTTCCATCTATTGCCATAATTGCATTCTCTGGTGTAACTGAGAAGTTGATTGCACCCTTTTTAGCTGAAAGCTGCTTATATTCTGAGAAATCAAGCGTTGAAGTCGCATCTTTCTTAATAGTTACTTTCTTGGTTGCTGTCATATCAGCACTCTGAAGCTCAACATCATAAGTACCAACTCCGACAGTAAGCATCATATCCTGTGTAACACCATACAAAAGACTGCTTCCTAATGTCACATAACCACCTACAAATGCATCTATTCCTGTCAGTTCCAGATATCCGTGTCCATTATCAACCGATATTGAGTACAGCTTATCATCAATTCCTCTTAACGTAAGTTCATCTTCCTTTACAATCTGTGCAATGCTTATAAGATTACCTCCAGAGGTTACTACCGTATAATCCCTATAATTAAGCGTAGTCTGTCCAATCACCACACTCTTAGAGCTTTCATCAAGCTCTATATCCGTAACTGATGTCCTGCTCCACGCATTCTTTGAACCATATATCTTAGTTGCCTTGCCATATTTGTTGCAGTATACATCATATATCTCTCCGGGCTGTATCAATGTCGCCGCCTTAAGCTTTCCATAAGCATCCTGTATATCAGTACCACCTGTATACATTACTGAATATTCCGTTCCAGTTTCAACATCAATAAAATGTATATTCTTAAGCGTGGTATCTATTGACGATACTATCCCCACTAGTGTTGCATTGTCACTGTTCTTGGCTATGTCTGTTACATTGCCCTTTTTCTTCGCTGGTGTAATTGAACTGCCCGGTACAATCGCTCCGTTACTTCCCGATGTTCCACAACCTGTCTGGCATATTATCATAATGGCAGTCATTATAATAACTGCCATTCTCTTTACAACCGAATATGGCTTAATTATGTTAAACAGATGTGTCCTGCTTCTTGTAATACCACTTTCGTTCTTTGTTCTATTAGCTTTATTATATATAAATGTATGTTTCATTCCCTGTATCCTGATTATAATCGTTTATTGGCTATACCTATGGGAATTTTACCACACACAGCATATTTTATCAATTAATTCTCTTCTTCTTTCATTCTGCTCAATAACCTTCCTTAGTTTATCTACATTTTTATCTGGAATCCACGATTTATTACTATTAATATACTGGTTAATTATCTTCCAGAATTTCTCCGGATATGACAAAAGTGTCATAAGAAGTTCAAGCTCATTATCATCCAGAGGACATATTCTGTCATATTCATCAAGAAGCCTGTAGAACACACTATTTTCCCAGTTATACTTCTCCATAACTTTTCTTATGAACTGGTACAAATCACTAATCTGGCACTCATTCTTATATCTGTCAAAATTAACAACATAAGTATCCTTTCCACCGATAAGCACATTATGGTAAGTATAGCTTCCATGCGAAATCTCTCCATTAACCGCCGCATCTAGAAGCCTCTCATCAAATCTTTCGTCCATAAGCCTCTCGCTTGCATTGCACGCCTCCTCATAATAGTCACCGATATGCTTAAATGCCAGCTGCTCAAATGTCTGTCTGCCTTTTTTCTGCTTAAGATAATTGTATGCTTTCTTTAATTCCCTTGTGTGCTTCACATATGTCTTTCTTAGTGCTGTTTCCTTCCTGTTCTGGCATGCCTTAAGCTCTGCCTGTGCATACTCCTTGTACTCTGTCTCACCACATGGATTAATCTTAAGCTCGCTTCCAGCCTCCCTTAACGCCATATGAAGATACGCCATCATACTCACCGCTCTGCACATATCCCCCATATCCTTTACATCACTTTCCTTCGCATCAAACCAGTCTTTTAAAATATATCTTCTGCCGTCCTCATCCTGCGACACAAGCTGTCCCTCATTATTTCTTACATATGTATCTGTATTGCCAAATCCCGCTGATTTTAATATCTGTGTAATATTATTCTCCCTCTCATAATACTTGTCAGGCTTCTCACACTGGGTAAAAAGCTTATACCCCTGTCCAGTTGCAATAATAATACCGCCCCTGCCTCTTATCATACGGTTAATGCTGATATTATATTGTTCTAACACCTTTTCTGATTTCTCATTCACGAATATACCCTCCAATCCAACTAGGCCTACTTATCATATGCATGTGTTCAATAAAAAATGCTTTGCCATTCAGTGACAAACATAGTTTTTTTTGTTAAAATTATGAGCAGTAATAATGCGAACTATTGCAAATTTTATATAGCCAAATAACAGATTTAAAGACTTAAAAATAAAATCAAAATAATAATTTAAAGATTGGTAATTAAGTATGGATTATAGTAATTTTAAAATTGATATGCCTAATGACGTTGACTTTATAATCAACACAATTAAAAGCCACGGCCATCAGGCTTATGCTGTAGGTGGCTGTGTCCGCGATTCTATTATGGGACTCACTCCTAATGACTGGGATATAACAACCTCTGCACTCCCTTCCGATATCAAAGAATATTTCAACAAGACAATTGATACCGGAATTGAACACGGCACAGTAACAGTTATGTTGCACAATGTTGGATATGAGGTTACAACCTACAGAATTGACGGCGAGTACAAAGACGGCAGACACCCATCTTCTGTTGAATTCTCCGACAGGCTGACAGACGATTTATGCAGACGTGATTTTACAATAAATGCTATGGCTTACAATAATGTAACTGGGCTTGTCGATGAATATGGCGGAATAGACGATATTAATAACCGCATAATAAAATGCGTTGGCAACCCAATTGAGCGTTTTACAGAAGATGCTTTAAGAATGATGAGAGCCATAAGATTTTCTGCACAGCTTGGCTTTACCATTGAAGCTGATACATTTAAGGCTATTGAAAAGCTTAACCGCAATATAGATAAAGTCAGTATGGAACGTGTATGCGTAGAACTTAAGAAGACGCTTTTATCAGATAACCCTGATTATTGCAGTCTTTATGCAACAACAGGTCTTTTTAATAATATTCTGCCTGTAATAGCAGATAATCTTACCGGCAGATATGCCAAGAAGCTGCTTCTTACCTGCAAATATACTGATAATGAGCTTCCACTTAGATTAGCCGCAATTCTTTTTGTATGCTCACCTGATGAGGCAAGAACAGCTTTAAGAAATCTTAGAATGGATAACAAGACTATTGATACTGTTGTAAAGATATTAACATACACCCCGCTTCACATTGATGAAACTGAACCTGCTGTAAGGGAAGCACTTCATCAGTGTGGACGTGACATTTTTATGTTAGTAATAAGATTACAGCGTGCTTCTATTAAAGCAAGTGAAGAGATTACATTTATAAGTAACCCTGCCAAGTATAACCATCTGAATAAATTACAGCGTATGGCAGATGATATACTTGAAAGAGGTGACTGCTTTACAATAAAAGACCTTGATATAACAGGAGTTGACCTTATCGAATATGGTCTTAAGGGTGCAGAAATCGGCAATACACTTAATACACTGCTTGATATTGTAATTGAGAACCCTAAGCTTAATGATAAGGCTACTTTAATTGCACTTCTTGATAATTTAAAGTAGTCATATGTGCACCAATCACAGGTGCTTTCCTAATACATAAAAAGGCTCAGCCCTAGCTGCTGGAATTATCCATCAGCTTGAGGCTGAGCTTTTTATATGACAAATATTTTTGATATTCTGTATATAGCACAACAGTTTCCTGCACTATTTTAAAATGCTGCATTTTTAAACACTATGTTATCATAAAACATCGTATTTATCAGACAATTATCGCTTATATTAATACTTCATATAATCCTTAATAACATTATGGTCTTTAAGAACCTTTTCAATTACAGTTCCCTTTATCCTTCTAAGGAGTGGTTTCTTAATGTTATCAAGCACGCCAGGAAGTTCTATTTCAAGAGGTGACTTGCCGTCCATAAGCTTAACAGAAGCATCTAAGAGATCTCTTACATCATATACGCTTCCCCATACTTCTGGAACGCCCCTGTCTACGCCAAGAAGTCCGTATACAGCCTCCATAGCTGTTCTTACTGAATATTCTGTTGTGAATATAGTATCTCTTGGTGTCTCAGCAAACTGTCCAAGGAATGCAAAGTTCACACAGCCATCTGGTATAACGTCTGGTCTGTCACCTTTTCTTCTTGGCATAAAGAATGCTGTGATATAAGGCATCATCGTAGGTGTTGTATTGCAGTGGTTCTTAGCAAGTTCATCTATTTCATCTACTGGTATTCCAATATGGTATAACCACTCTGCTGTAATCTCTTCACCAGTACACTCTTTCATAGGCTTCTTGACATAATCGCCAGCTACATCTGTAAACAAGCTGTATACCCATACGCATACTTCATCTTTCTTCTGTTCCTTGAACTGTCCCTGTCTGTTAATTGTCCAGCTAAGAAGCCAGCTTGAATCCTTACAGCTTACGATACCGCCTGTAACAACATTTCCTGTTCTAGGATCTCTTTTACATATCTTCTTAATATGATCGATAATCTTTTCATCACTTGTTGTAACTGTAGCTGACTCCCAGTTAGACTTAGATACATTGCCACAGAACTTTTCTGGGTGTCCAAATGATGGATCCTGCTTTGCAATATTCTTCCAAAGACTCCAGCAGCCGCTTGTTCTTACCTCTGCATCTCCTACAGGTGCGTGAGTATGGTCACCATAGATTGTACTCTCTGTACAGCTTCCGTTAGTTACAAACACAAGGTCATTCTCTGTAAGCTCAATTGTTTCTTCCTTACCCTTGACATTGCACTCTATTGTCCTGGCAATCTTCTTGCCATCCTTGAACTCAAATATAACATTTTCCACCCTTGTATTGAACTGGAACTTAACACCTGCTGCCTCAAGATACTTCTGCATAGGCAGGATAAGTGATTCATACTGGTTATACTTAGTGAATTTGAGTGCTGAGAAATCTGGAAGTCCGCCTATATGATGAATAAATCTCTGGATATAAAGCTTCATCTCTAACGCACTGTGCCAGTTCTCAAATGCAAACATTGTTCTCCAGTAGAGCCAGAAATCCGAGTCAAACACTTCTTCATCAAAGAAATCCTCAATCTTCTTGTCATACAAATCTTCATCTTTAGTGAAGAACAATTTCATTATCTCCATACAGCCCTTCTGGCTTAAATTGAATTTGCCATCTGTATGTGCATCTTCACCCTGATTAACTGTTGCCCTGCAAAGTGAATAGTTAGGGTCGTGCTTATTAAGCCAATAATACTCATCAAGCACTGATGCACCCGGCTTCTCTAATGATGGAATACTTCTGAACAAATCCCAAAGGCACTCAAAATGATTCTCCATCTCTCTACCGCCACGCATTACATACCCTCTTGTTGGATCATTAATGCCATCGCACGCACCACCAGCTATATCCATAGCTTCAAGAATGTGAATATGGCTTCCCTTCATCTGTCCATCTCTTACAAGGAAACAAGCTGCTGCAAGTGAGGCAAGTCCGCTACCTACAATATATGCTGACTTAGCATCAACGCCCTCTGGCTTTTCTGGTCTTGCAAATGCTTCATAATTACCATTTGAGTAATATATACCCTTGCTGTTCTTATCATATTTACCACGCTCAGTATTTCTGTACTGCTCGTATTCTTTCTTCTGTATTTCTTTTATCTCTTTCTTCTCTGTACCGTTCTTATTCTTTGCATTAATAGCCGCAACTCCTGCTCCTACTGCAAGGAGTGCTGCTCCCGCCTTTAATGTCCTGCTTCCGATTGACTTCTTACTCATAAGCTTCTCCTTTCACATATCTGCTGACCTGCAATCAACAATGTCCATAATTCTCATAGCTACTCTTCTTTACAGGAGTTTCACTCCATATCTTATCAGCATATGGCTTCCACGCATTGGCATATGGAACACATTTGCTGCAAAGATGCTCTGCTGTCTCTGGCGACTGTAAATCTGTTGATTTAGCACCTGTTTCCTTGACCATTTTCTGTAAAATCTCAGGATTTTCAAGCATAGGACAAGGTCTTAAATGGTTCTTATTAAATGGCTGGTTCTTTCTATATGCCATAAATAATGGCTGGTTAAGTATCTCAAGTAATGTATTAGTTCTTATATTCGCACCTGAATAATGAATAAATACACAAGGCTCTGCATCACCATTTGCATTAATGTGGAAATAGTTTCTTCCGCCTGCTATACAGCCACCAACGAACTCACCATCATTCTGGAAATCAAATGTAAATAAGCCCTGTCCTGTTGTAAGACTTCTTATCTGTCTTATGCGGTCTTTCATATATATTCTCTGCTCTGGTGTTGGAAGCAATTCAACTGAAGCATCATTTCCAACTGGCATATAATGGAAATACATTGCATAACGGCAGCCCTTATCTACCATAAGCTGTATGAATTCATCACTTGTTACTGTTTCTGTATTCTTAGATGTGTAGCATATTGAAGTACCGAATACAAGACCATTTTTCTTTAAAAGATCCATTGCATTCATAACCTTGCCATATACACCATCGCCACGTCTTAAGTCATTGACCGCTTCAAATCCCTCAAGACTTATTGCAAGATAAAGATTACCAACTCTTTTCATCTCCTGACAAAATGCTTCATCAACAAGTGTTCCATTAGTAAATGAAAGAAATGCACAGTCATTATGCTTCTCACATAACTTTATTATGTCGCTCTTTCTTACAAGTGGTTCACCGCCTGTAAACATATAAAGATATATTCCTAACTCCTTGCCCTGTGTTACAACACTGTCCATTTCGTCAAATGTAAGATTAAGCCTGTTGCCATATTCTGCCGCCCAGCAGCCTGTACAATGAAGGTTGCAGGCACTTGTAGGATCCATAAGAATGAGCCAAGGAACATTACAGTTATACTTTTCTCTCATCTTTCTTATTGTCTTAGTTCCATTTAAGAATGCCTCAAATCCAAGATTAAGCACCATAGTCTTTAATACATTAGGGTCTATCTCATCTAATGCCTTATTAATATACTTATTAAGTGCACTGTCCTTATCTTTGATTTTCTTTCTCACGCTGTCAAAATCAACATCAAGCTTCTCACCATCCATATATTTTTCCATAAAATCGACAAGCTTTAATATCTCTTTTTCTCTATCTTTATCAAGATTTTTAATAACAACATCTGCTGCTTTTCCTACGGCTACTCTTCCTGCTTTATGTGTAATTGTTCCCATTTTTTTCAACTCCTGTCGCTTTTAATTTCTTCTTTATTGTATAAACTCTTATGATCTGTATTAATTATTTATTAATATTCCAATTGTTAACTACTGCGTTAATTATCTATATAATCACTGCCTTAATGCTTTGTCTGTCTTAACCGTATCTATCACGATAACAAGATTAAGAATTCCATCCATACACAGATTAAGCCCTATAAGCCTTACCATAAGCCTTGTTGTCTCACCCGGCATTAATATAAGCAATATGCCAATCGCAGCTACAATAACTGCCAGTATAAGCATCAGCCACCAGCGGCTTATTCCAAATCTTTTGGAATCTATAGAGGTCTGTATTTTAAATGTCGCATCTACAAGCATTACAATTCCTATACATGTTGATAACAACTGCACCACTCTTGCTGTCCTGCACACAAATACAATTCCCACAATTGCAATAACTATACCAAGTGCCAGATCGAACTGGAATGCAAGCTGGTAAGCATCTTTTGCAAAATATCCCATAATCTTGACTGCGCCGTATATTATCATATATATCCCGAATATTATACACACAACATCTAACGCAATTCCCGGTGCTATAAGAAGTACAGCCCCAACAAGAATAAGACATATTGTAAGAATACTGTACATATTCTTAAAGTTCTTTATGCCATTCATAATGCTGCCTCCTTTCTTAAATATCTTTGTGAATTCTTTAACTTAAAGTTAGGATAACTCATTTTCATATCAATTAATACAGACAGATTGAGGGAAGTGTACCTAAATTAGTACACTTCCCTCAATCTGTCTGAAAATGAAATTTTTATAAATGTTAGTTACTATTTGCTTTAGCTTTTGAAATCATAACTGGAAGTGTTGCATCTATTGACTCAGAAATTCTTGCTATAAAATGCTCAAAATCAGCCTGCATACCACTTTCTATCCATTTATATGTACTTCCGATTATCGCATAGCCATAAAAATATGACATAAATTCCAGATCCTTTTCTGAGATATTCTCACACTCACTCTTAGCCGCAATATAACTTCTTACTACCTCAGCGGTCATCTTTTCAAGATAATTGGTAATAATATCGCGGTTCCTGGAATTATAGACGTGTATCACAACGTCCTTATACTCCACAAGTATCTCCGCAGCCCTGCTGTACTCCTCATAAAATGAACCATTACTTCCAGCTTCTCTTAAATTCTTCTCAATCTCTTCCATAAATATGTTATTGAGAACATCGTATATATCCTTAAAATAATAATAAAATGTGTTTCTGTTAATTTCACACTCATCACATATATCTTTAACCGTAACTTTATCAACTGATTTCTGCTTTAGTAATTTTAAAAGGCTTAACATTATAGCTCTTTTTGTAAATTTAGCCATAGTAATATCTATCCTCACATTCTAAATATATATTCAGCTTATATGTTCTATAATATAACACAGGTTTGGCTTTTCGCCTACCTTAAAAATCCAACTTTAATTTAATTTTTATACCATATTATTATTTCAAATATAAATTCAGCCATATCTTTTAAAATGTAAAGAGCTAACCATTATATGCCACAAAGCTATGCCTGCATATTAATGATTAGCTCTTTTACTATTATGATAACACAATCACACCAATACCTGTGTAAATAATCCGACCTAGTTATCTTTATTCTTATTCTCTTTATAAGCCTTCTTCGCTTCTGCTATTCCTGCTTTAAGTCCAGCCACCCCTGCAAATGCTACCTCTTTACCGGCCTTGGCGGCTTCCTTACCCACCTTGACAGCCTCTTTAGCTACTTCCCTGCCTACCTTGGCGGCTTCGTTAGCAGCTTTCTTAGCTTTCTCCTTAAGCTCATCTGTATCTATGCCTTCCTTAGCCGCGGCATTAGTGTCACCTTCACTGTCATTCTGCAATTCGCTGGCGATTGCTGCCTGTGCTGCTGCAAGTCTTGCAATAGGTACTCTGAATGGTGAACAGCTTACATAATCAAGTCCTGCCTTATGACAGAATTCTATGCTTGATGGATCTCCACCGTGCTCTCCGCATATTCCGCACTTAAGTGCTGGTCTTGTCTTTCTTCCGTTGGCAACTGCCATTTTAACAAGCTGTCCTACACCATTCTGGTCTAATCTTGCAAATGGATCTGACTCATATATCTTGCTCTTATAATATGAGTCAAGGAACTTTCCTGCATCATCTCTTGAAAATCCAAAAGTCATCTGTGTAAGATCATTAGTACCAAATGAGAAGAACTCTGCTTCTTCTGCAATCTCATTAGCAAGAAGTGCTGCTCTTGGAATCTCTATCATTGTACCAATCTTATACCTGATATCAGAATTCTTTTCTTTCTTAACAGCTTCCGCTTCTTCTATTACAACATCTTTAACGAACTTTAATTCTTTCTTCTCGCCCACAAGAGGTATCATTATCTCTGGTGTAATCTCATAGCCTTTTTCTTCTGAAACTTCAATCGCAGCTTCCATTACAGCTCTTGTCTGCATTCTTGCAATCTCTGGATATGTTACTGCAAGACGGCAGCCTCTATGTCCCATCATTGGATTGAACTCGTGAAGTGCCTCACATTTTGCTTTAACTTCTTCTACTGTAAGTCCCATATCATCTGCAAGTGCCTTAATATCTTCTTCCTCTGTTGGCACGAATTCGTGAAGAGGTGGATCAAGGTATCTTACAGTCATTGGCCTGCCTTCAAGTGCTTCATACATAGCCTTGAAATCTGCCTTCTGGAACTCACCAATCGGCTTTAATGCCTCTACTCTCTTCTCCACTGTATCAGAAAGAATCATTCTTCTGAACTTAGGAATTCTGTCTTCACCAAAGAACATATGCTCTGTACGGCAAAGTCCTATTCCCTCAGCACCAAGCCTTACAGCATTCTTAGTATCTGCTGGTGTATCTGCGTTAGTTCTTACACCAAGCTTTCTATATTCATCAGCCCAAGCCATAATTCTTCCAAAATTACCGCTTACAGTAGCTTCCACTGTCTTAATATCGCCTTTGTATATCTTACCTGTTGAACCATCAAGTGATATATAATCCCCCTCTGTAAATGTATATCCACCAAGTGTAAACTGCTTAGCTTCCTCGTCTATAGATATTGCTCCACAGCCTGAAACACAACAAGTACCCATACCTCTTGCAACTACAGCAGCGTGTGATGTCATACCTCCCCTTACTGTAAGTATGCCCTGTGAAGCGTGCATACCTTCTATATCCTCTGGAGATGTCTCAAGTCTTACAAGGATAACTCTTTCTCCCTTGCCGCCTTTTCCAAGTTCCTTGGCTTCTTCGGCTGTAAATACTACTTTACCTGCGGCAGCTCCAGGAGATGCTGGAAGTGCTTCTCCAATAACTTCCCCTGCCTTAAGTGCATCAGTATCAAACATTGGGTGTAATAACTGGTCTAAAGACTTAGCTTCTATTCTCATTACTGCTTCTTTAGGTGTTATCATTCCCTCATCTACAAGATCACACGCAATCTGGATAGCCGCCTGTGCAGTTCTCTTGCCGTTACGTGTCTGCAAGAAATACAATTTGCCTTCTTCTATAGTAAATTCCATATCCTGCATATCTTTGTAGTGGTTCTCAAGCTTCATTGCAAGTTCCATAAACTGTGAATAACACTCTGGAAGGTCTTTCTCAAGCTGTGTTATTGGCTGAGGTGTTCTGACACCAGCAACGACGTCCTCGCCCTGTGCATTGATAAGATATTCTCCGTATATTCCCTTAGCACCTGTAGATGGATTTCTTGTAAATGCTACACCAGTTCCTGATGTATCACCCTTATTACCAAATACCATAGTCTGTACATTAACCGCTGTTCCCCAGTCGCCCGGAATATCATTCATTCTTCTGTATACAATTGCCCTAGGGTTGTCCCATGAACGAAATACTGCCTTAACTGCTTCCATAAGCTGAACCTTAGGATCCTGTGGGAACTCTTCACCCTTCATAGCTTCCTTGTATACAGCCTTAAATCTTACAATAAGTTCTTTTAAATCATCTGCTGTAAGCTCTGTATCATATACAACACCCTTATCAGCCTTAACTTCATCTATAATCTTCTCAAAATATGACTTAGGAACTTCCATAACAACATCTGAGAACATCTGTATGAATCTTCTATATGAATCATACGCAAATCTTGGGTTACCTGTCTTAACCGCAAAGCCCTCAACTGCCACATCATTAAGTCCAAGATTAAGTATTGTATCCATCATACCCGGCATAGATGCCCTTGCACCTGATCTTACAGAAACTAAGAGAGGATCCTGTGTATCCCCGAACTTCTTTCCGTTATACTCCTCAAGCCAGCCAATAGCTTCAAATATCTGAGCTTGTATCTCATCTGTAATCTGCTTTCCGTGTCTGTAATATTCAGTGCAGGCCTCTGTTGTAACTGTGAAACCTTGTGGAATTGGCATACCAAGCCCTGTCATCTCTGCAAGATTAGCTCCTTTTCCACCAAGTAATGGCCGCATTGAAGCGTTGCCTTCTGAAAATCTGTAAACCCATTTCGCCATAAGCTTCCCTCCATTATTCCTATAACGTATTTAGTTATTACGTCCGTTAATTTATTGTTAAAAGTATAACATACTTTTATTAATACATCAACGAGTTCTAAGCAATTCATATATTGTTTTAATTTTATGCTGTATTTATATTGTATTCAATTTATGGAATTATATTCCTGCCCGTTAAAGCTTCTGGTAATTATGTGTTCTGCATTTTCAGCCTGGTCTTTATCAATCTGTCTGCCCTACGTATTTTGCAGATAACAGCTTAATTAAAGACTATATATAATATATGGGGAGTTTATAAAATCTGCTTGTATGCAATCGTAAATCCAGTGTTAATATTTATAAAATAAATGTAAAAAATACTGACAAGTCTGGTAACCAGCCGTATTTACGGATTGTCTGCCATTCTTATCAGTATTCTATATAATCTTATATATTAATGTCAGAGGCAAAAGGTACTCTGCCCTTGACTTATGCCCTCGGATTGCTCCCATTACTATGCAGTTCACTGATATGTCAGAATTGCTGCATTTAATTAGTATGCCTTACCCCAATAAACCATCTTCTTAGCTGGCTTGCCACAGCATACGCACACATCGCTTAACTGCTCCTGTGCAAATGGCATACATCTTGATGTACAAGTTGTCTCTTCTTTAATCTTATCTTCACAAGCCTGCTCACCGCACCACATAGCCTTGATAAAGCCTGGCTTATTAGCTGCTGTTTCCTTGAACTCATCATAGTTAACTGCTACATATGTATGTGCATCTCTATGCGCTCTTGCTCTCTCAAGCATATCTTTCTGGATAGTGTCAAGAATTTCCGGAAGCTTAACTGCAAGTTCATCAATTGCAACTGTAATCTTCTCTCTTGTATCACGGCGTACAACGATAGCCTGATTAGCTTCAATATCTCTTGGTCCCATCTCAACTCTTACTGGAATACCACGCATTTCCTGCTCTGAGAACTTCCAGCCTGGATTCTTATCAGAATCATCAACCTTAACTCTAAGACCTGCTGCCTTGATAGCATCTCTTACTTCGTATGCCTTATCAAGCACACCTTCCTTCTTCTGCATAATAGGAATAATATCAACCTGAACTGGTGCAACCTTAGGTGGAAGCACAAGTCCTGAATTATCTCCGTGTGTCATAATAACAGCACCGATAAGTCTTGTTGTTGTTCCCCATGATGTCTGATGAACATACTTAAGCTTGTTATCTTTATCTGTATACTGTATACCAAATGCCTTAGCAAATCCATCACCAAAGTTATGGCTTGTTCCTGACTGTAAAGCCTTTCCATCGTGCATAAGTGCTTCGATAGTATAAGTAGCTTCTGCACCAGCGAACTTCTCTTTATCTGTCTTGCGGCCCTTGATAACCGGGATAGCAAGAACTTCCTCACAGAAGTCAGCATAAAGATTAAGCATCTGCTGTGTACGCGCTTCTGCATCTTCTGCTGTTGCGTGTGCTGTATGTCCTTCCTGCCATAAGAATTCTCTTGAACGAAGGAATGGTCTTGTCTCTTTTTCCCATCTTACAACTGAACACCACTGGTTATATACCTTTGGTAAATCTCTGTAAGACTGTATCTCATCCTTGTAGAAATCACAGAAAAGTGTCTCAGATGTTGGTCTTACACACATTCTCTCCTGAAGTGGATTAAGTCCTCCATAAGTAACCCAGGCTACCTCTGGTGCAAATCCTTCTACATGATCCTTTTCTTTCTCAAGAAGACTTTCTGGAATAAACATAGGAAGATATACATTCTCTACGCCTGTTTCCTTGAATCTTCTATCCATTTCATTCTTTATATTCTCCCAGATTGCATATCCAGCCGGCTTAAATATCATACATCCTTTAACGCTTGAATATGACATAAGCTCTGCCTTCTTACATACATCTGTGTACCACTGTGCAAAGTCTACATCCATGGAAGTAATCGCTTCTACTAACTTCTTATCCTCTGCCATAAATATACCTCATTTCCTGCGCTGTCTGCGCGTCCTGTTAAATGTGCCGCAAGCCTGTAATCTAAGCAGATAACCCACAATAAAAGATGCCACAGGTTATCCACATATTAAAGCTCACATAATCTGTAATAGTCTAACATTTTCAGCAGGGATTTTCAAGTAGAACACAGATATCCGTTATTTAAATATTTTATATGCCTACTCTATCCCCATTTCACACCTAAGTCTTATAACCAATGCCTTAATTATGACATAACTTACCGGTCCTGTTATAAAACCTGCCACACCATATACAAGCAGTCCAGTGAATATTATCACAAGCATTGTAAATGGTGATATTCCCAGTCTGTCGCCCATACTCTTGGACTCCATAATCTCACGCACAAAATACGTGATTATATATGCCATTAACAAAATTACCGCATATCTGTAATTTCTTATAAGAAAGCTTATTAATATCCATGGAATAAGCACAGTACCCGTTCCGAATACAGGAAGTGCATCAATTATCCCTATAATAATTCCCAGCACAATAGCGTATGGATTCTTAAGTATCGCAAATGCCAGCATACATAACCCAGAGTTAATCAGCATAATTCTTAGCTGCACTTTGAAATAAATATTTATAAGCCTTCTTACTTCTTTCCATATCATACGGATTTCTTCATAGAATACTACTTGTCTTATATTATCCCTGAACTTCTGCAAATCAGACACAAGATATATAACTGCTATGAAGCATACAACAATTCCACCCACAATAATAACAATATTTTTTACAACTGGAGCAGATATCAATATTATCTTCTCAGGCATTATGCTCATAAGTTTATGTCCACACGCAATAAGTGACTCAAGACAACAGCCTCCTTCCAGTCCCAGAAATGCATCTGCATCAAAACACATTCTGGCTGTGAGCTGCTTTACCGCAATCAGGTTATAATCAAGGTTTCTTAACAGCCTGCTGAACTCATCTACACCCTTAAAAATTATAAAACTAAAAAGTGCCAGCAGTACAACAAATATCAATGATACAATAATCGTTGCAGCAATCCCCTGACACTTCTTTTTCTTAATTGTTATTCTTTTGTTCCATACTAAAAGCTTATCTAGTCCTATGTATAGCTTATCTGACAGATATATTACCTTCTTCTCAAGTATAACTGCTATAAACACACCTATAACAAATGGCCATACATACACAATCAGATACTTAAAGCTTATATATACAGCCGCCACTATAACAGCTATTCCAAAAAGAAATTTTATTCTGGTCTTACCACTCTTTTCATCACGCAAAATATACAATCTCCTCCGTAATAATTCATCATCTATATATGAAATAATTCCACATTACCGACAAATTATACTTGAAAAAATTCTATATTGATTGCTTGTTTTCCTGAGCTGTCCAATCTCTGTTTTTAGTCTTTCTATTTTCCTCCTGAAAATTCAGGCTCAATTTCATACACCTTTCCATCAACTGTAAGGCTCTTAGCACATAATGCTATACAGCCCCTTTTAATATGGTACTCCTCTGCTTTCTTAACCGCTGGGTTTCCACCATATTTGCCATCGCCAACAACGGGCAGATTCCTTGATGATAACTGGACACGTATCTGATGATGTCGTCCTGTTATAAGATTAATCAAAAGGCGTGAAACATTTCTTTCCTCGTCATAGTCAATAAGGCTATACTCAAGCACAGCCTTTTTTGCTCCTGCCTGTTCCTTTGATACCACCTTTGATGTGTTATCTTTGCCATTTTTTAAAAGATAATCTGTAAATGTGCCTGTATCACTATGAGGTCTGCCACATACAAGTACCAGATACTGCTTGCATAAAGATTCCCTTTGCATAAGTGCTGAAAGCCTTGCCGCTTCTTTCTTGTTCTTTGCTATAAGCACAAGACCTGATACTGGTCTGTCAAGCCTGTTAATAATTGCCGCATAGGCTTCCTCACCCTTATTCTTTCTATATGTAAGCACTTCGCTTACCAGATCCATATCAAAGCCTCTGGCACTCTGCGAAAGCTGCCCTGCCGGTTTATTAACTATTATTTTATCTTTATCCTCATATATGACATTTAACATCTTAACTATTCTCTTTCCGTTTATTCACTTTTCATAAATAACAGTTTATTAGCCTGCATACATAATTCATCATATCCAGCCCTGAAATTCTCACTGTCAGCTTTCTCACTTATAATTCTATAGCCTTCAAATCTGATAAGATTTTTAAAATATTCCTCAACGTCAGCTGTTTCCTTTATAATGACTTTACTGAAAGCAAGACCTTCCTTGGAAACCTGTGAATCCGGTCTGAATACTATTTCACCCGACAGAATATTTTCCTGATCTCCAACAAGAATTGCCTTTGCATAATACTTATTACTATCAGTTGTTGCAAGACGTATCTTTCTTATAGGTGCTCTTGACTTATCATTCATTGCATTAGCAATATCAACTTCCTCAGCATCAAAATAATCTTTCTCAATAATCATATTCAACACTTCTTTCTATATTATGATATACTTATGTGATAATTTATGGTTAATACTCCTTACATAACGCAGGGAGTTATCCATCCTGACGGCTCCCATTAACTGATTATAACTTAAATCTGTAGCCAACACCCCATATTGTTTCAATATACTGTGGCTTGCTTGTATCAAGCTCAATCTTTTCTCTTATCTTCTTAATATGAACTGTAACTGTAGCTATATCACCGATAGAATCCATATCCCATATTTCCTTAAATAATTCTTCTTTAGTATATACATGATTAGGATGCTCAGCAAGGAATGTAAGAAGATCGAATTCCTTTGTTGTAAATATCTTCTCCTCACCATTAACAAATACTCTTCTTGCAGTCTTATCAATCTTGATACCACGTATTTCAATTATATCATTCTCTGGCTGCGAGCTGTTAATAAGTCTTTCATATCTTGAAAGGTGAGCCTTAACTCTTGCCACAAGTTCACTTGGACTAAATGGCTTAGTCATATAATCATCAGCACCTACACCAAGACCTCTTATCTTATCAATATCTTCTTTCTTGGCTGATACCATTATAATAGGTATATTCTTAGTCTCTCTTACCTTCTTGCATATCTCAAATCCGTCAATTCCCGGAAGCATAACATCAAGTATGCAGATGTCATATTCTCCGTCAAGTGCTTCTGCAAGTCCGCTTGTACCATCTTTGCATATTGTTACTTCAAATCCACTTAATTCAAGATAATCCTTTTCAATATCTGCAATTGCTTCCTCGTCTTCTACTATTAATACTTTGCTCATAATCTCATTCCTCATCTTTCTATAATCTGTTATTCTTTAGGCTGTGGGTTCTGCACATTATATTTGAGTAAATTCAAATGCATTGTAGTGCCTTCTCCTTCAACACTCTCTGCCCATATCTTTCCTTTGTGGTCCTCGACAATCTTCTTTACAATCGCAAGACCTATGCCGCTTCCTCCTTGTTTCGAGTTACGCGACTCATCAGTTCTATAGAACCTTTCAAATATATGCGAAACATCTTTTCCAGCTATTCCCTTGCCATTATCTGCAATGATGATGTGTACATAATCACTCTCATCATACAAATCTATATCTATCTTTCCCTTGCGCCCCTCAGCCATATACTTAACTGAGTTGCTGATAATATTATTGATAACTCTCTTTAACTGCTCTGGGTCAGCGGCAATTATGACCGGCTCTTTAATATGATTTCTGTAATTAAGCTCTATGCCTGCCGCATCAAGCTCTGTTCCTATCTCATCACAGCAGTCATCAAAATATTCTGACACATCAAATTTAACAAATGTATACAATACCCTGTTAGCATCAAGCCTTGAATATATAGTAAGCTCATCTATTAGCTTATCCATATCATTAACCTTATTAGCAATTGTCTTAACATACTTTGCCTGCTTCTCAGGTGTATCTGCAATTCCATCCCTTAAGCCCTCTACATATCCTTTGATTGCTGTAAGAGGTGTCTTTAGGTCGTGGGAAATGTTTCTTATAAGTTCCTTCTCTTCTTTATCCGACTGGAGCTTGTCCTCTGACGACTTCTTTAATATAAGACGCATTTCCTCAAAGTCCTTGCACACATCTCCAATCTCATTATCAGGTACTTTGGGCATCTCAAAATCAAAATTACCTTCTTTAATATTATCTGTCGCAAGCTTAAGCTTATTAACCGGCTTAATAATCGAACTATATATCCACAGATTAAGAATAAGGCTCGTAATTGCAAGAATAAGTATTATAACTACTATAAGCTCAACAATCATATGTCTTATCTGTGGAACACTCTGTTTAACAGAAGTTAGTATTGATACACTATATGTATTCCCGAAATCATCTGTAAAATCAACCTGCTTTATAAGGCTGTGATAGCTTCCACCTTTATATGTTGCAACATCTACAATATTACTTCCATCTATCTCATACTCTGGAAGTATATTAATAAGCTCTGTTGAACTTAACCCTGTCGAATTGTATATAACATTATTATTCTTTCTTACAACAAGCTTTGATAACTTTTCTTTTAATGTATCATTAAGCTCCTCTAGATATATTCTGTTATTAAACTTCTCTGGTTCGGTCTCTGCCTGTTCTCTTACCTGCTCATACACATCATCGGTTATGCTTCCAAACAACGTCATAGGCGAATAAAAATATAATAACACCGTATCACCTTCAACATTATATGTCTTGCATATGCTGTCTGACTGCATTTTGAAAATTCCTACGACAAACACACACAGCATAATAACCGGAAGTATTATCATTACGCAGAATGAAATCTTTAACTTATCTCTTAATTTCATATATTCCTCTTGCTATAAATATGTATTCTCTCTAAATATTATATATTAAATATCCAAATGTTATAACATCTTAACATTATTATTATAAATCGGACATCATTATATAAATATATTAATCACTTTATAATAATACCACAAATTAGCACACTATTATTATAACAAAGTATTAAAAATATAAAAATAAAATGAACTACAGATATCATAAAAATATCCGCAGTCCATTATTATCAGCCAATCTTTAATTTGAACTTCTGAAGTTCTCTTTCTGAATCCACTTTAGCAATAATTGCACCAAGTGCTGAGAGCTTACCTTCAAAATCCTCATAACCTCTCTGAATATATTCAATATCATCTATCTGTGAAATTCCGTCAGCCGCAAGTGCAGCAATAACAAGAGCCGCTCCGGCTCTTAAATCAGGTGCAGATAACTGAGCCGATGTGAACTTCTCCACACCTTCTATATATGCTGTATTACCTTCAACCTTTATCTTAGCACCCATTCTGTTAAGTTCATCAACATACTTGAATCTGTTCTCAAATATACTTTCTGTAACCATACTGGAACCCTTGGCAAGTGCAAGTGCTACTGCTATCTGAGGCTGCATATCTGTAGGAAAACCAGGATACGGAAGTGTCTTTACATTAGTGCTTCCCACTTCACCCTCAGCTATAACTCTTATCCAGTCATCGCCCTCAACAAGCTTACAGCCCATCTCAAGAAGCTTTGCCGTTATTGACTCAAGATGCTTTGGAATTACATCTTTAATAACAATATCTCCTCTTGTGGCTGCTGCTGCCATCATAAATGTACCAGCTTCAATCTGGTCAGGTATTATTGAATATGTGCAGCCGTGAAGCCTGTTCACGCCCTTAATTCTTATAACATCTGTTCCTGCACCTTTAATATTAGCACCCATAGCATTAAGAAAGTTCGCTACATCTACAATATGTGGCTCTTTTGCCGCATTCTCCAGAATTGTCTCTCCCTCAGCCATACATGATGCCATCATAAGATTAATTGTTGCTCCAACTGTTACAACATCAAAATAAATATGACCTCCAACCAGATTTTCTGCCTTCGCACTTACAACTCCGTGGTCAATATTTACCTTTGCTCCAAGAGCCTTAAAGCCCTTTAAATGCTGGTCTATTGGTCTGCTTCCTATATTACAGCCACCCGGAAGTGCCACATTGGACTCCTTATACTTTCCAAGAAGTGCCCCAAGTAAATAATAAGAAGCTCTTATCTTTCTGATATATTCGTATTCAACATTAAGATCGCTTATTGAACCCCCGTTAATCTGAACTGTGTTGTTATATATATATTTAACCTTTGCACCTATGCCCTCTATTGCCTGTAATAGCACTCTTGTGTCTCTTACATTAGGCACATTCTCTATTGTTACGGTCTCATCCGTCATAATTGCTGCTGCCAGAATACCAAGTGCGGCATTCTTTGCTCCACCTATGGACACCTCTCCACGAAGTGGCACTCCTCCCTTGACAACATACTGTTCCATAATTCGCACCTCTGTCACTACTTACTAATTCATAAAAAGTTACTAATCTCTAAATATCTTAACCATAATCTCATATTCTATACCGTTACAATTATGGTATTACTCTATCGTTATCCTTAAATATATTAAGGTATATGTTCAAATATTTCAATATCCTTATGATTATATCACACCATATCATTATGTCAATCTGTCTTATCCGCATTTTATTATGATTTAAAAAGGGTATGGAAAATATCCACACCCTTTGTACGTTTTATTCTAGTTCTTATTAACATAATTAAGAGGATTAACCCTTGTGCCATCAATCCATATTTCAAAATGCAGACGTGGACTTGTCACATCGCCTGTGCTTCCACTTAACGCTATCTGCTGGCCCTGACTTACCTGCTCTCCAACACTGACAGTAAATCTGCTGTTATTAGCATACCTTGTCAGGCTTCCATCTTCATGCTGTATATCAACACAGTAACCATATCCACCATACCAGCCTGCTCTTGTAACTTTACCAGCTCTTGCTGCAACAACTGTTATGCCTTCACTACACGTCCAGTCAACGCCGTAATTAACTGTATCTTCTCCAGTTCCATAACCCGAAACAAAAGTTCCTGCCACCGGCTTAATATAATCAGTCTGTGTAAGGGTTCCCACTGCAATCTTCCCAGGCTTTGACTCCTCTGTTATATTCTCTTTTACAATATCTCTTGCCACTTCCCTGCCATTAGCATATGTGACATTAGCAACCACCGTTCTTTTTCCTGACGTTCCCTCATCAAGAATTGTATTAGTCCCTCTTGAATTATTATTATCGTCAATATAACTCACTTCCGCCTTGTAGTCCTCATCATACGAGAGCTGCTTGGTTGTAAGCACTGTTATCTGCGTATCCGGTACTGTTACCACAAGCTCATCGCCTGGTACAACAACCACATTTTGTGAAGCTATGTCATTAAGCTTAAGCAGATCATCCAAAGTCATCTGATAATCTTTGGCAATCTGTTCAAGAGTATCGCCTTCCTTTATTATATAAGATACCTGGGATTTATTCTCTCTTGTTAAAATGTCATAAGCTTCCTGTACAGACACTACATCTGCCTTATCCCCGCTTACTGCGTTAACAGATACATTTTCCGCAAAATCAATTCCCATAAGCTGGTCAGGCGATTTCTTGTTAGTTCCATTTTCCGAATTATTATCTTCAAAGAATGAAGCAACTATCTGTGTATCCTGAACTGACTCTTCCTCATTCTTATTGATAGCAATTGTGTACTGTTCATCAATCGATGTTCCAGCCTTTATGACAGGTTCAAACTCATCAGCTACATTGTATGGCTGTATAATCTTTCTGAATAACTCCTCAACTTCTTCTTTAGTAGCAAGAGTTACCATATTATCATCAACCCTTACAGTATAAGCAAGCTGTGTTTCAACATCAACGATACAGTCAAATAATGAACTGTATATTGCATTCTGTAACTGCTTGGTAGTCATACGTTTCGCTATCGCTCTTCTCTGCTTTGTTATCTTAACATCGCAGTCCATATATATATAATCTGCAAATTCTTTGCAGAGCTGTAATCTTGCATCAGCCAGTGCAACATTGACTTCGTCTTCTGTATTAGCAGCGCCAATATAATTACCCTGAATAGAAATACTGTAATATCCCACCTCATTATCAAACATCTGCTTTGATACAAATGGAATACCTATCACTATTACAAGGCATGCAATAAACATTGTCGCGATAAAGGTAGTTCTCATCTCCCTACCATATCTCGTTATGCGTGTCATACATTCCTCCAACAAATAGTATATTTAATGTCATTATTCGTATAATATAATGACGTAATATTTCTGTAACATTTTCGTAACAAATTTTATACTACCACGCATATGCTTATTTGTAAAGTCTTACACTTCTTATAAATAGTGAAATAATAATGAACTGTTCATTATTATGATGCCGGGGTCAAAAGCCCCAGACTTTGATACCTACAAATTGTTCCGTGCTACGCAATAAACCCTTTACTTCTTAACTGAGTATCCAAACTTGCCTATATTATCTCCCAGTGTGTAATACTGTCCGTGTGAATATGCTATAAGGTCAGCATCCTGAAGCCTTAATGCACCCTTGCTGTCAAGAAGCTTCTCATCTACATTTACAGCTACAACTTCCGCTATAAACATATCGTGGCTTCCAAGTTCTATAATATCCTTAACCTTACATTCAATATTAACAGGGCTTTCCTTTATTGCCGGTGCAGCTATCTTAACCGATTGCTGTGGTGTAAGGTGCATATCTGCGAATTTATCCGTATTTCTTCCAGATTTAACACCGCAGTAATCAGTTGCATAGCATAACTTTCTTGTTGTGAGATTGACCACAAATTCGCCTGAATCTTTTATAATATCATGGCTGTATCTTTCCTTTCTCACTGATATTGACACCATAGCAGGGTCAGAACATATTGTTCCTGCCCACGCAACAGTAATTATGTTAGGCTTCTCACCCTCTCTTCGACAGCTAACCATTACTGCTGGTACTGGGTATAACATATTGCCGGGTTTCCATGTCTGTTTGCTCATCTTTCAATTGTCCTTTCGTTTCTTCTGGTTTTCTTCCTTTTGCTTTTTTCTTTTTGCCAATTTGCCTCGCCGGGTGCGTCTTGGAAAGCTTCGCTTCCCTTGACTGTCGGGCGTTCGCCCTGCGTTGTTCTTCAACGCATCCGAAGTTTCAAAGAAACTTCTAAGTGACTACGAAGTAGTCATATTATATCATAATTTACTCTTTCTTAACCCGTACACTCACGAACCCGCGCTACGCGCTATCCCGCCCTGCTTCGCATGGCTGTTCGTTCGTTAATGGCGCAAGAAAAGTAAATGTCTGCTTCGCAGCCGCTTCCTTTTCTTTTGCGCTCATTATATCATATTATAAATATTTTGAAAGTTTCCTGTTTTGGTGGGAAGAATTTATTAAATTAATTATCTTTTTTAAGTTGTATGATTGCTTTAATTATGTTAATATTAATTTAATAAAATATTTATGACAGATTTAAGTCTAGAGGGAATTTAGGTCTGTTTACATCTTTATTATTATAATAATTTTCGGAGGACATTTATGTTAGGTAATGTTATCGTAGGACAGTCTGGTGGACCAACTTCCGTAATCAATTCAAGTCTTGCAGGTGTATTCAAGACAGCAAAAGATAGAGGAGCTAACAAAGTATATGGTATGCTTCACGGCATCAAGGGTCTGCTTGACAAGCAGTATGTAGATCTCTCAGAGAAGATTAAGACTGATATCGATATCGACCTTTTAAAGAGAACACCTTCTTCTTATTTAGGTTTATGTCGTTATAAGCTCCCAGAAATATCTGATGACAGAGATACTTACGAGAAGATTTTTGAAATACTTAAAGAACTCAACATTTCATACTTCTTCTACATAGGTGGTAACGATTCAATGGACACTATCAAGAAGCTTTCTGACTACGCTCTTCTTGTAGGCAGTGATATCAAGTTTATGGGTGTTCCTAAGACAATCGATAATGACCTTGCAGTTACTGACCACACTCCTGGATTTGGTAGTGCTGCTAAATTCATAGCCGCTACTATGAAAGAGATTATCCGCGATGGTCTTGTATATGACTATCCAACAGTAACTATCGTTGAGATTATGGGACGTAATGCTGGTTGGCTTACAGCCGCTTCTGCTCTTGCAAGAGGCGAGGATTGTGAAGGCGTAGACCTCATTTATCTTCCAGAAAAGGTATTTGATATTGACCACTTCCTTGAAAGAGTTAAAGAAATCGCTTCTAAGGGACGTTCAATGGTAATCGCCGTTTCTGAAGGTATTAAAGTTATGGACGGAAGATATGTATTTGAACTTTCTGACCACGTTGAATTCGTTGATGCTTTCGGTCACAAGCAGTTAGCTGGTTCTGCTAAGTTCCTTGCTAACAAAGTCGGTTCTGAACTTGGTATCAAGACAAGAGCTATTGAATTATCAACATTACAGCGTTGTGCAGCTCATATGACATCTCGTACAGATATCACAGAAGCATTCAACGTTGGTGGTGCTGCTGTTAAGGCTGCATTTGAAGGCGAGACTGGTAAAGTTGTTGTACTTAAGAGAGTTTCTGATGATCCATATATGTGCATTACAGAAACACACGATGTACACCAGATTGCCAACATCGAGAAGAAAGTTCCACTTGAGTGGATTACTGAAGATGATTTTGTCACAGAAGACCTTATTCACTATATCAGACCATTAATTCAGGCTGAACTTTCACCAATTATGGTTGATGGTCTTCCTAGACATCTTAATGTTAATATGGACTAGTAGTCCAAACAGACTGGCTTCCCTCTTTTATATGCCGGTCTTCTGCTAATCTTTATTATATGTATCACATATTAGAAGCCTGGTGCGTAAGCATCAGGTTTCTTTATTATATATCAAATTGCACATAACAGAATTCCATTTTTAAAATTCCAGCACTTTATTAACCTATAAGACAAAAATATTTTTGACCTGTTTATTACATTATGATAAAATCGCATTAATATGATTAATATATATGCAACAACGCTATTATAAAACTACTACTATGGAGGATTACTATGTCCCGCAATAAGTTACAAAAGGTACTCGATATTAAATTTATAATCGCTGTAATAATCATCATATTATTATGTGCTGTGCTTGTATACACAAGAAAAGAAGCTAAAAGCAATTACGTTTCTGATGAAAAGATTACAGAAATCGGCTTTGAAAATATCGGTGAGCTTGCAACCCAGTCAGTAACAACCACTACTGTAAGGGTTGAAACCAAAGACCTTAAGCTGTTTAATGTAAGCATACCTTTGACACAATCCAAATACATATATACATATAATACAACTATCAAGGCTGGAATTAATTTCAGCGATGTCAAATGGCAGCTCGGCGACACTGACGATACAAGCCATAACATATATGTAGACATTCCTGAAGTTAAGACTTTATCGGCTGACATTGACCTTGACTCCTTCAAAGTACTACACGAGGAGAACAACATTTTCTCTCCTATAACACTTACTGAGCATAACGACTCTTTAATCCAGCTAAGAGAAAATGCTTTATCAGACGCAATAAACAGCGGCTTGTACGACAGGGCACTTGATAACGCTAAGACTATTCTTACTTCATTTATTAGTCAGGTATACCCTTCAAATGAATATAACATAATATTCTCAGAGCGTGCTAGTGAGTAATACAACAAGTTACGACTCGCAGCTAAAATTCAGCTGCGACACAGACATATAATACAGCCACAGATTACCAGCCTATATTAATGTAAGAACGGAGAAAATATATGTTTCGATTATGGTGTAAACTTTTCGATGAGTCCAATCATCTTATGAAAGATATGGTCTATGCTAATTCTGATATAGATATTAACAGAACCAAAAAGATATTTGATGGCATAAAAGAAGCCTGCTATACATTCGATCTGAGCGAGCCTATATGGCTTGACTCTAATATAGCAGACTTCCAGCGCCACTCTAAAGTAAGATTTACTAAAGATAATTTTATTGATTCAATTGACTTTGCTTATATGGAAGTTCAGGTTATTGAAGAAGATTAAATCTCAATATTCTCACCCTTAAGTCCAATATATGCACTATCATCAAGACCGCCTTCGGCGTGGCCTATAAGCCACTTATTAGTAGCCGCAAGAAGTGCATCTTCATTGATATTACTACTGCCAGTATTCTCATTTGAGGTGCTGGCTGTTTTATTATCTATTCTTATATGCTTTGACTTTAATGGATAGTTAGTTCCCTTTGGAAGCACGACTGCAACCTGAAATCCCTTACCATCTATGCCGCAAGGCGCATAATGAAGTGTTGTAGAATACACTTCAACAGCCGTTCCTGCTGGAACCCTGAAAGCTTTTACATTAGCTGTGTCATATGTATAATCATCGTTAACATCTGTCAGCAGTCCCAGCATAAGAATCATATCCGTAGCCGCAATATTAATCTCTGAATCCCTGTGATACTCAAGTGCATTAAGCTTTGAATTATGTCCATTACAGTAACCTATCTGAATTGGCATTTCACCATATACAACTGAGGAAATGTCAAGCCTTATAGGAAGTGCTTCAAGCTCCTTTACTGCTGGTTCATATACAACACCTGATGGTATTGGAGTTCTTTTTAATTCCTGTATAAGCTCTGTAAAATCCACATTATCAACTACACGTCCATATTTCTTAAATTCATCATCATTAACTGATAAAATCTGCATACTCTTCTCCATTCCGCTTATTATACTGCCATTTCTTCTACACTTACACTACCGCATTTCTTGCTTCACCCTTAGTGAAAGCTGCAATATTCTCATATACTTCGTCCATAAGTCTTGTTCTTGCTTCTACTGTGCCCCACGCTACATGTGGTGTAATCACAAGCTTTGTACTATCCTTAATCCTAAGAAGCGGGTTATCCTTTTCTATAGGCTCTTTTCCAAGTACATCAAGTCCTGCCGCAGCAATCTTTCCCTGTTCAAGCGCCTCTGTTAAATCTGCATCATTAACGATAGGACCTCGTCCAAGATTTAAAAGCACTGTACTTGTCTTCATCTTATCAAATGCTTCTTTATTAAAAAGATTATTGGTCTTATCATTAAGTGGTGCATGAATAGATATTATGTCTGATTTTTTCAAGAATTCGTCAAACTCTTCTCTCTCATAAGGCACATCCTGTGTCTTTCCACTTGCTGAATAATATATAACCTTACATCCGAAATCTGAGGCTATCTTTGCAACACCTTTTCCTATAGTTCCAAGACCAACTATGCCCCATGTCTTTCCTGAAAGTTCGTGGAATACATTGGAAAAATGTGAAAAAATCGGACATTCTGCATACTCACCTGATTTAACATAGTTGTCATAATAATTCATCTTCTCTATAAGATACAGTCCCAATGCAAATGTATGCTGTACAACTGAGTCTGTTGAATATCCCGCAACATTAGCTACTCTTATATTCTTTTCCTTAGCATAATTAATATCAATATTATTATAACCCGTTGCTGTTTCTGCTATCATCTTTAAAGCTGGTGCACAATCTATAAATTCCTTGTCTGCAACAATCTTATTGATAATAACAACGTCCGGATTAAACCCGGCAGTTCTTTCAAGTGCCTCCTGCCTTGTACTTGTCTGGTAGCTCTTAACCTCACCAAGACCATAGAACTTGTCTACATTAACATCTTCTCCGTATGTAGACGAATCAAGCATAAGAATTTTCATAATAATAATACCTCCATTCTGCCTTTGTATGCCTATAAAACATAACTTTTCACGGCTTCATTTTCTGACATTTCAATTATACTTCTCTGTAATTTATAATTCAATTGTAAATGTTATCGTTTAATTTTACATAAGTTTTAATTTGTGTTTACAATATCAAAGTGATATACTTGCAATCGTTTTAAGGAATAACATTTTATATATGTAATATTAAATATATAATCTTTATTAATAACTTTTTAATCACAAATGGAGAAAGTGAAATATATGAAACGTATTGATTTTGAAAATGGAACTATAACCAATAATATTTTAAATGCGGCTATACCTATGCTTGTGGCACAGATTTTAAGTCTGTTATACAATATTGTAGACAGAGTGTACATTGCAAGAATTCCCGATGTCGGAACAAATGCCCTTGGTGCAGTTGGACTATGCTTTCCAATAATTATGATTATGACCGCTTTCAGCAATCTCTTTGGAAGCGGAGGTGCACCTTTATTCTCAATTAAGAGAGGAATGGGTGATGAAAAAAGTGCTAACACCATTATGAACACTTCTTTTACAATGCTTTGCGGCTCCGCAATTATTCTTATGTGCATATGCCTCTTATTTGCAGCCCCTCTGCTCACACTCTTTGGAGCTTCTGACACAGCACTTAAGTACGCATATCCTTATCTGTGCATTTACCTTATCGGAACCCTTCCTTCAATGATAGCAACAGGAATGAACCCATTTATCAATGCACAGGGCTACTCAACAATCGGTATGCTCTCTGTTGCAATCGGTGCTATTGCCAATCTTATATTAGACCCGTTGTTTATATTTATCCTTAATCTTGGAATAAAAGGTGCGGCTGTGGCAACTGTTATTTCACAGCTTATGTCAGCTTCATTTGTAATATATTTCTTAAGATTTAAAGCTGAATTAAAGATAAGCTTTATAAGAAAAAATGAACTGCCACAATGTCTGAATTTTGCAAAAGATATAATCAGCCTTGGTACTTCCGGCTTTGTAATGCAGCTTACTAACAGCCTTGTATCAATATGCTGTAACAATGTTCTCTCAGTTACCGGCGGCGATATTTACATTTCTGTAATGACTATTGTTTCAAGCATACGGCAAATGGTTGAGACACCTATATACGCAATCAACGAAGGTTCTTCACCAATTATCAGCTATAATTATGGTGCCAAAAGGCCAGGAAGGGTGCGTAAAGCCGGACTTACTATGGGGGCATTAATATTAGGATATACCGCAGTTATGTGGAGCATAATACTTCTTGCCCCTCATATGCTTATTAATATTTTCAGCTCTGATACTTCACTTATGGAAGATGCAGTATCAGCATTGAAGATATATTTTGCCGCCTTTATATTTATGGACCTGCAATACATCGGACAGACCATTTTCAAATCCCTTAATAAGAAAAAACAGGCTATATTCTTCTCTTTATTAAGAAAAGTATTTATTGTAATACCTCTTACATATATTATGCCTTACGCTCTTAATATGGGAACAAATGGTGTATTTGCAGCCGAACCTGTATCTAATATAATTGGCGGAAGCATATGTTTTATAACTATGCTGTGTACCATTCTCCCCGAACTTAAGCAGATGGAAAATGATAGATAATAACGACTTTTCTCCTTGTATTCGACAGACATTGATAGTATAATTCAATTAAGATATTTTGTGCGACAATATATCAATATAATGCCTTAATGGATAACATTTTAAATGTTATTTCGATATATTCTGGCATTATATCTTTTAATGTTGCAACTTATTATAGGTAATTGCGAATGGTCTTAGCAGTTTTCGCAATTACCTACAACTCAATTATACTAGGAGGAGATATTTTATGATTAATTGGAACAATCTTGACACACTTGAAGCTTTTAAGGAATTAAAGGAAACTCCGCTTGTTGACCTTAATAAGGTTATGTCGGGCGAAGCTGGTGCTGAACGTGTTAAGACATATAATATTCCTATGGCTGAGGGACTTAACTACAACTTCGCAGCTAAGAAAGTAGATGATACAACTCTTAAGGCACTTGAAAAGCTTGCTACAGAAGCTGAACTTTCAAACAAATTTGCTGCTCTTTACAATGGCGAAGTTGTTAATACCGGCGAGAACAGACTTGTACTCCACCATATGACACGCGGACAGCTCGGTGAAGCTGTTAATGCTGACGGCGTAGACAAGCGTACATTCTATACAACACAACAGAAGCGTATCGCTGAATTTGCTGACAAGGTACATAATGGTGCTATTACTAATGGTGCTGGCGAGAAGTTCACAACTGTTGTTCAGATTGGTATCGGTGGAAGTGATTTAGGTCCTCGTGCTATGTATATTGCTCTTGAGAACTGGGCTAAAAAAAATAATTCATTTAAAATGGAAGCTCATTTTATAAGTAATGTAGATCCAGATGATGCATCTGCTGTACTTACTTCTATTGATGTTACACACTCATTATTCATTCTTGTATCTAAGTCTGGAACAACTCTTGAGACGTTAACTAATGAATCATTTGTTAAAAATGCTCTTAAGGAAGCTGGTCTTGACCCTGCAAAGCATATGATTGCAGTAACAAGCGAGACCTCACCTCTTGCCAAAAGTGATGATTATTTAGATGCATTTTATATGGACGATTACATCGGAGGACGTTTCTCTTCAACATCTTCTGTAGGCGGTGCTGTATTATCATTGGCATTTGGTCCTGATGTATTCGCGGATTTCCTTGAAGGTGCTTCTGCGGAAGACAAGCTTGCATTAAACAAAGACGTTCTTAAGAACCCAGCAATGCTTGATGCACTTATCGGCGTATATGAACGTAATGTACTTGGATATGAATGTACTGCTGTACTTCCATACTCACAGGGCTTAAGCCGTTTCCCCGCACATTTACAGCAGCTTGATATGGAGTCTAATGGTAAGTCCGTCAACAGATTTAATGAACCGGTTAATTACCCTACAGGTCCAGTAATATTCGGTGAACCAGGAACTAACGGACAACATTCTTTCTATCAGCTCCTTCATCAGGGAACTAATATCGTTCCTTTACAGTTCATTGGATTTAAGAACAGCCAGCTTGAAAATGATGTTACTATTCAGGACAGCACAAGCCAGCAAAAGTTATGTGCTAATGTAGCGGCTCAGATTGTTGCATTTGCGTGTGGAAAAGATGACAATAACCCTAATAAGACTTTCAAAGGTGGAAGACCTTCAAGCATTATAACTGGAGATAAGCTTACTCCTAAGTCTTTAGGTGCTTTACTTTCTCATTTTGAGAATAAGGTTATGTTCCAGGGATTTTTATGGAATATCAACAGCTTCGATCAGGAAGGCGTACAGCTTGGAAAGGTGCTTGCTAAGAGAGTGCTGGCACACGATACTGATGGGGCATTGAAGGTTTATAGTCAGATGCTTGGGATTTAGGCGGTTGCGCGCTATCAGGGCATTATAAAGATGATATGATATAAATTTCTGTAATATTGGATTTATGATTATATAATTATGGCTTATAACGGACGGAATTAAGGCAGACAGCTGGATGGTTGTGTGGCTGGACTGGCGGGGAGCTCGTTACTTAAGTTATAAGACAATTGGATACTACTAAGCCTTTCCCGATAGGCAAAGAGAACGGACGCACCGCTCCAAATTCGCCATCGTGGCTCAGTTGTCGCTTGCCCAGACCTCGTGTCTGGGCATTGCTGTTTGGTGAGGGGAAAGGCTAAGTTGTATCTCAATTGTACTTATAATACTTGCGTAACAAGCCCCCGCCAGCCCGCGCTGACACAACCGTCCAGCCGTCTGCCTTAATTCCTGCATTGTGAAGGAATATACAGTACACCTCTACAGCTAACTTCACGAACTACAGGTCCCACTGATTTGTACAGCTTTCCAACCACTACATCTTGACAGCCACACTCCTATCTCCCTTCCCAGCCATATTTCTGCCCTATTATCCGCAACCCCGGTAGTGTGTGCCCCTGCCATCGCAACCCGACAGGGGTGCGGGTAGGGGCTGTGGTGGTGCGTGTGAGGACTGACATTATAAGATAATTGCTGATATTTCTTAGTCATTCCCTCCACCATACAGCAATGCCCAGACACGAGGTCTGGGCAAGCGACAACTGAGCCACGATGGCGAATTTGGAGCGGTGCGTCCGGCACCACAACTCCACCGGGAATGACTTAGTAATATCCAATTATCTTATAGCAGTCTCACACGCACCACCACAGCCCCTAGCCACAGCCCGTCCGTTTGTCACAACCATTTGCCACAACCGCACTCCGCGTCCGACATAATAAATCAGCAGAAATTATATCTGTCTATATCTATATCTGTCCCACCAATTCCTTAATCAGCTTAACCGAATTCTCAATCGCCTGCTTCTCAAATGTAGGATAATCCATAGTTGCACTATCATCAGCCTTATCTGAGATTGCTCTTAATATAACAAATGGAACTTTATTAAGATATGCTGCCTGTGCAATTGCTGCACCTTCCATCTCTGTGCAGTATCCATCAAAATTAGCTGATATTCTTTCTTTAACAGCCTTGTCTGATATGAACTGGTCACCGCTTACAACCCTGCCAATATGTGTACCTATCTCTGGAAGAACCTTAGCACAAGCCTCTTTGGCAACATCTATAAGGTGCTTGTCTGCTTCAAAAGACAATACGTCCATTCTTGGAATCTGTCCTAAAGGATATCCAAATCCTGAAGCATCCATATCGTGATGTAATACATCACTTGATATAACAATATCTGCAATATTAATCTCTGCCTTAAGTGAACCTGCAATTCCTGTATTAATAACATAATCAACGCCGAAATCATCTACAAGTATCTGTGTACATACTGCCGCATTTACCTTGCCGATACCGCTTCTTACAACAACAACATCTTTGCCATTAAGCTTTCCAGCCTTAAATGACATACAAGCCTTATCTTCCTGTCTTTCAATTTCCATAGCTTCAACTATCTTAGCTACTTCTTCGTCCATAGCTCCAATAATACCTATCATAATAATCCTCATTTCTGCGCACATTTTTCGCATACTGGTTTGTGTATGGTACGCACAGACACAAATCCACTGTGTGAAAATCTGTTTTCCACACTAATCTCCTGTTATTACTTTATTAGTTAATTATTCACAGTTAAAATGCGTTTTACTTATTGTACCAATTAATTGGCAATATCACAATGTTTGTGTCAGGCTTTATTTTTAAATATTAATCACTATAACATCATAAACGAAAATCATTTGATTTACTCTGATTTTCACCTGAATATTGAATTAATTACATCTTACATAATACAACTCTTTAAAAATTATGATATAATATGACTACTTCGTAGTCACTTAGAAGTTTCTTCAAAACTTCGGATGCGTTGAAAAACAACGCAGGGCATATGATATAATATGACTACTTCGTAGTCACTTAGATGTTTCTTCGAAACTTCAGATGCGCTGAAAAACTGCGCAAAAACTATGATATAATATGACTACTTCGTAGTCACTTAGAAGTTTCTTCGAAACTTCGGATGCGTTGAAAAACAACGCAGGGCATATGATATAATATGACTACTTCGTAGTCACTTAGATGTTTCTTCGAAACTTCGGATGCGTTGAACGCACACAATGCATTTCCGTCTATATAACATTTTTGTACTAACTGACTGTGCGTAGAAATGAGGATAATTATGAAATATACTACAAGAGGCGTATGTTCACGTTCTATTGAATTCGATGTAGTCGATAATAAGGTTACTGGCGTTAAGTTTGAGGGTGGCTGTTCTGGTAATACCCAGGGTGTTGCCGCACTTGTTGAGGGCATGGACGTTAACGAAGCTATCAAACGTATGGAAGGAATTAAATGCGGCTTTAAGCCAACATCCTGTCCTGACCAGCTTGCAACTGCACTCAAGCAATATATTGCCAATAAGTAATTTATGGGAAATATTAAACGCTTCAAACGAATATATATAGAAATAACAAGTTCCTGTAATCTGAAATGCTCTTTCTGTCAGGAAACCAAACGCCCGGCACATTTTATGCCGATTGAAGATTTCGGACATATACTTGATGAAATACGTCCGTATACGAATTATATATATCTTCACGTCAAGGGTGAGCCACTGCTTCACCCACAGCTTGCCGACATACTTTCCCTGTGCAGGGATTGTGGCATAACGGTCAACCTCACTACCAATGGAACGCTTATAAGACAAAGACTTGATACTTTGATTAAATATCCAGTACACCAGATTAATGTATCTATGCACAGTGCCGATGACAACGACTGCATAGATATGGATACTTATATTAATGATTTGTTCTATTCCTGTGAGACACTTCTTGATAAGACTGATACAGAGATTTCGTTAAGATTATGGAACACGAAAAATGAGCCATTTTTATTTGGTGAGCGAAACTGCACTATCAAACGTCATCTTTATGTCAATGTGCAAAGTCCATTTGAATGGCCTGAACTTAACGGAAGTTATTATAACGAACGCGGCTTCTGTCAGGGAATACGCACACATATTGCCATATTAAGTGATGGAACAGTTGTACCCTGCTGTCTTGACGGCAACGGCGTTATGGCTCTTGGCAATATACTTGATACTCCGCTTTCTGATATACTTGAAAGCGATAAAAGCAAGGCATTTGTTCAGGGATTCAATGACAAATATGCAGTTGAACCGCTATGCAGGCATTGCAGTTTCAAGGAAAGGTTTTCACACAAAATATAATAACACCGCGTGAATTCTGACACTCACTAATGCAACAGTAAATTACTGCTATAAAATTTTAAAATTTACCATAAACAATAATTATAATTAAGAAAATGAGGATTGGCTATGAAAAAGATTATATTAACAGGTGGTGGTACAGCCGGCCACGTAACACCTAATATAGCATTACTTCCCAGCCTTAAGGAAGCTGGCTACGAAGTATTCTATATTGGTTCATACACTGGAATCGAAAAGACATTAATAGAAAATCTGGATATTCCCTACTATGGAATATCTTCAGGTAAATTAAGACGTTATAAGAGCTTTAAAAATCTTACTGACCCATTCAGGGTTATAAAGGGATATTTTCAGGCACGCAGGCTTATGAGAAGAATTAAGCCTGATATCATATTCTCAAAGGGCGGCTTCGTATCTGTTCCAGTTGTACTTGCAGCTGGACACAAGCACATTCCTGTTATCATACACGAATCAGATATGACACCAGGACTTGCCAACAGAATAGCTATTAAAAAGGCTACAAAGGTATGCTGTAATTTTCCTGAAACTATCAAGTACCTTCCTGCTGACAAGGCTGTTCTTACAGGCTCTCCTATCCGTCAGGAGCTTTTACAGGGTAATAAGCTTGCCGGACTTAAGCTTTGCAATTTCACAAGTGGCAAACCAATAATTATGGTTGTCGGCGGAAGTACTGGTGCTGTTCACGTTAATGAAGCGGTAAGAAAAGTTCTTCCTGAACTTCTTAAAGATTATCAGGTTGTTCACCTTTGTGGAAAAGGCAAGACTGATAACTCACTTAACAACATTGAAGGCTATGTACAATTTGAATATATAAGTGAGGAAATGCGCGATTTATTTGCAATAAGCGATATCGTAATATCAAGAGCTGGTGCTAACGCTATATGTGAATTATTAGCCCTTAAAAAGCCTAACCTCTTAATTCCACTTTCAGCTAACGCAAGCCGTGGCGACCAGATTCTTAATGCAAAATCATTTCAGGAGCATGGTTATTCAAGTGTATTATTTGAGGAAGACCTTACACCAGAAAGCTTATTAAAAGCTGTTAATGAACTCTATACTAACAGACAGACATATATCAACGCTATGTCAGAAAGCAAGGAAAGCCACGCTATTCCTATAATAATGAACTTAATTAATTCTACTGCCAGATAAAAAGAATATGCAAAATACATTCTCGTGTCAGGTGCGGTTGTTTGCGACAAACTACATCTTCGCACGGGTGTGCATTACCGGCACATATTGCTTTTTATCTAACAGGGAATTATATTGGATTTTCCTATTACATAAAATATATATAAAGCACCCACTGTAAGCCGTATATAAATAATATATGATTTGAAACTATTGTAAGAAATTAAGTGGGTGCTTATTTTATCTATTCCACAAAATATGTGTCTGGGTTTATTGGTTCTCCATATTGTGTAAGTTTGAAATACACTCCAGGACCCTCTTCTATATAGTATGCACTTGGGCTTGCCACTGTACCAATCAGCTGTCCGGCTACAACCTTATCCCCTTTTTTCAAATTAACATTTTCTATAAGACCAGTTGTTGTTTCATAACCATTTCCAATTGATACTGTAACTGTTGTTCCTGTTTCTGAAAGATTAGCCACATCTGTTACAATTCCCGATGCCGCCGCTGCAACATTAGTTCCTACCTCGGATTGTATAATAATTGCCGGATTACATTTGTACATTCCAAGACTCTTAAAGAAAATGGTCTCGTCCATATTATAGTCGAGTACAATCTGACCAAGCACTGGCCACGCAAGCTTGTTGCTCTCATCAAATGCAAAATTCTTCATTGCCTCAGCCATAACTTCTTCTGATGATAAAGTCGGTGGAACTGTCGGCTCAGTTTCCTTATCTGCATCGTCAGTGCCAGCTTTATGTGTGTTATAGGTATTATCTGCTTTATTACTGATATTATCTGTATCCACCGCCATACTTGCACCAGCATTAGCTTCCTGTAATTCATCATCGATATTCCCCAGCACATCGTCCGTCACATCTTCTGTCTTTATTGCAACATCTTCCTGAGTTTCATTAAGATTAACAATGTTATTCTCATTATTTCTATTGGAATTAACGCTTCTTACCACCGAAATTACTCCTATAATAAGTGTTGCAATAATTCCTAATGATATAACGATTGAAACTATCTTTGTCTTACTGGCTGTGTTCTTATCCATATTAACCTCCATTCCTACCCATAAAGGGCATAAAGTCCGGTGCTGTAGGTAAAACCTACAGTTATCAAAACCTTTCTATGTTAATATGCTTTCCATAATCCTGCGTATTATTCACTTATTATATTTATTTTATTATAAAATGTTTCTATAATATCTTCATAAGATGAGCCAGCCTTTGCCATACAATCTGCCGTATATACGCTGACACCAAAGCCTTCTCCAACACCGATTGTCGTTATCTTAACGCCAGTCTGCATATATTCAATACTAAAATTGGGCGAATTAATACCAAGTACATATGCAAATTCACTTCCCGACATAACAACATTCCCTATCTGAAGCTTTAACACATAACCAGCTTCATTCTTGGATACAATCTGAATTTGCTGTGCCAGATTATTTTTATCAAGATTAATGCTGTCGTATTTTTTCTCAAATGAATTAACAAAATCTTTATTGCTTATAGTCTTAACAACAAGATAGTCCTGTGCATTTTTATCATTATTACACTCCACTGCTGAAAGATAAGCATACTCATCACCTAGTATTGAAGCCCCTGAAAGCGTGCTTCCAGATGTTATATATGTATATCTTGCCTCAATATACTTATCGTTATACCTGATTGCAAGTCCACTTGTCGCAGCCGTGCAGTCCTTAACAAGATTATAATTATCCTCGTAATCCTTCCCCCATTTGCTTTTCATCTGCTGTGTCGTCATATATTCCATTCCAAGCTCACTGCTGTCTATAATCATTTGCTCACCCATAAGCCTGTATACATCTGTCCTTATCATAATGCTTTCTGCTTTAAGAACTTCTACTTCACTGCTCATATAAAGCCTTTTGGCAAGCACCATTGCTACGAATCTGTCAACGCTTACCTCCTGCGTGGCATTTCTGTATTTTACAATCACTTTTCTTCCATCGCTGTAATCTTCATTCACAGGCGTGTACACAACTCCTGTAACATTCAGTGTAACAATAGTCGGTATAAGCAGATATATGGCGATAAATACAATTACCGCCACGCATTTTTTATTTCTATAACTATATGAATTGCTTAAAAAAATTCTATCCAACATTCAGCACTCCTTTATGTCTGCACTTATATGGCGCATATTAAAGAGTATGAATTATGGATAGAATTTATTCTTGTTATTACTGTACTTTAACCGGTGTCTTAGTAAGCTTCCAGATTTCTGTAGCGTACTCTTCTATAGTTCTGTCCGATGAGAACTTACCAGCCTTGAACGAATTAATCATAACTGTCTTAGCCCAGCTCTTCTCATCTCTATATCTTTCATCAATCTTCTTCTGTGCATCTGCATAAGAACAGAAATCTTTAAGGATAAAGTAAGTATCTGCCCTTCTGCCTTCCTGTGTATTAAGAAGTGAATTGTAAATATCTCTGAACATCTCTGGGTCTTCCTTAGAATACTTACCATTGATAAGTTCCATAAGAACTTCTCTTATATCCTGATCATTGTTGAAGATTTCCATTGGGTCATATCCGCCCTCATTCTCATAACGTATAACTTCGTCTGAGCTAAGTCCGAATATAACTGCATTGTCTGCTCCAACTTCCTGTACTATCTCTACGTTAGCACCGTCCATTGTTCCAAGTGTCATAGCACCGTTAAGCATAAACTTCATATTACCTGTACCAGAAGCTTCCTTAGAAGCTGTTGAAATCTGCTCTGATACATCTGCTGCTGCAAATATAATCTCAGCATTAGATACTCTGTAGTTCTCTATGAATACAACCTTAATCTTGCCATTGATAGACTCATCATTATTGATTACTTCTGCTACATTATTGATAAGCTTGATTGTCTGCTTCGCAATCTTGTAACCTGCTGCTGCCTTTGCACCAAATATAAATGTTCTTGGCACAATATCCATATCTGGATTCTTCTTAATCTCATTGTAAAGATACATTATGTGAAGAATATTAAGAAGCTGTCTCTTATATTCGTGAAGTCTCTTTACCTGAACATCAAATATTGAATCCGGATTAACATCTATTCCATTATGCTCCTTAATGTACTTAGCAAGTCTTACTTTATTCTTATGCTTAATCTGCATAAATTCCTGTCTTGCTTTTTCATCATTAACATATACTAAAAGCTTCTCTAACTGCTTAAGGTCTGTTATCCAGCCGTCACCAATCTTGTCTGTAATCCAGTCTGCAAGAAGTGGATTAGCGTGAAGAAGGAATCTTCTCTGTGTAATACCATTAGTCTTGTTGTTGAACTTCTCTGGCATCATCTCATAGAAGTCCTTAAGCTCCTGCTTTTCTAAGATTTCTGTGTGAAGCTTTGCAACACCATTAACTGAGTAGCCTGCACATATAGCAAGATGTGCCATCTTAACCTGCCCGTCATAGATAACAGCCATCTTTCTAACCTTTTCCTGATCTCCAGGATATTTAGCTTTAATCTCTTCTACAAATCTTCTATTAATCTCTTCTACTATCTGATAAATTCTAGGAAGAAGTCTTGAGAATAATTCGATAGGCCATTTTTCAAGTGCTTCTGCCATAATAGTATGGTTAGTATATGCAACTGTCTTAGTTGTGATATCCCATGCCTCATCCCATTCAAGACCATTTTCATCCATAAGAATTCTCATAAGCTCTGCAACTGCAACTGTTGGATGTGTATCATTAAGCTGGAATGTAACTTTCTCATAGAGCTTTCTTACATCACCGTTGTGCATACTCTTATATCTGTCAACAGCTCTCTGTACTGATGCTGATACGAAGAAATACTGCTGCTTAAGTCTTAATTCCTTACCAGCATAGTGGTTATCATTAGGGTAAAGAACTTCTACGATATTCTTAGCAAGGTTCTCCTCCTCAATAGCCTTCTGGTAATCACCTTTATCAAATGAGCTTAAGTTAAATGTATTAACTGGCTCTGCATCCCATATTCTAAGTGAATTAACTGTGTTATTGCCATATCCAATAACAGGAAGGTCGTATGGAACGGCTATAACTGAACGGTAATCTTCCTGAACGAATATATCACGTCCTGATGCTTCATCTCTGTAAGAACGTACATATCCACCAAACTTTACTTCATACTTGTATTCAGAACGCTTAATCTCAAATGGATTGCCATCCTTTAACCAGTTATCTGGAACTTCTACCTGATATCCGTCCTTAATCTCCTGCTTAAACATTCCGTACTTATATCTTATACCACAGCCGTATGCTGGATATTCAAGTGTAGCTAAAGAATCAAGAAAACATGCTGCAAGTCTTCCAAGACCACCATTACCAAGTGCCGCATCAGGTTCCTGATCTTCGATAACATTGATATCAAGACCTAATTCTTCAAGAGCTTCTTTTATCTCATTGTACTTAGTAAGATTAATCATATTATTGCCAAGTGCACGACCCATAAGGAATTCCATTGACATATAATATACAACCTTAGGATCTTCCTTATCATATGTCTTATGAGTTGCTATCCACTTATCTATTATAAGATCTTTAACTGCATATGCCACTGATTGGAACACCTGCTGTTTGTCAGCTTCATCTATGTTCTTTCTATACAAAGACTTACAATTGCTTACGACCTTCTTCTTAAATTCTTCTTTGCTAAAAGATACTGCTGTGTCTGTCATACTGTATTCTCCTCCTTATATATAGATATACCCAATCTGTATACCTTTTATTACCAAATTAAGAGTTAATTAATCATCAACTCCGCTTTCCAACTGCATCTCCAGCCAGAAATACTATATAAACAAATTATACACGATTACCACACCTATTGCAATTTAATAAACTTATTTTAGTGTAAATACAACATAAAATTGTTAAAAAAAAAACATACTTTTCACGAAAATCATCTTTATTACAACATAAGCAATACCCTGCACTGAACTATATCAACTCCCAACTGTATATATTCTATTGTTCCGTTATTCTTCTTAACAAGCTCACTTACATTCCTAATACCATATCCGTGATAGCTGTTATCTTTTTTGGTTGTGTTCATTTCCGGATTGTTTTTTAACACATTTTCTTCTGTAGTATTACTTATTTTTATTACCATCGCCTGTTCATCTGAATATATGTCCACACTTATTCTTTTATTGACTGCTTTTAATGCTGCCTCTATTGCATTATCCAGCAAATTCTCCAGAATAATATGTATATCATAGTCGGATACACCTTTAAGTTCTCCACATACCATACACTTTATTGATAATCCATTATTGTTGCAATACTCTATCTTTCTGTTGAGAATATGATTGATAATTGCATTTTCTGAATATATATTATCCTGCCTATACAGCTTTCCTTCTTTCTGAAATTCACTCAGATAATTGACCGCTCTCTCTTGTTGCCCATTTTCTATAAGATATTGTGTCATATCTATAACTTTTGTAATTTCATGGCGCACTTTTTTAGTTTCAAGATACACTTTATTAATCTCATCAACATTTTGCTTCTGATGCTCCAACATCTCCATCTGAATAGCATTTTCCGCCTGTTTCTGACATATATTTTGTTCCATCATTAACAATATAATTGTTATAATATTTATAGCCACAAGTCCTATTATAACAACCGATGTATATACAATATTATTACCATTATCAGCATCAATGCTTAAAACTCCCGCACATACCATAATAGTAATAATAGGTATAGACAATGTAAGTATAATGTACCTGTCTTTCAAAAAGCTTCTTGTTCTTTCTTCCATTTTAACTATAATCAATAAAAATGACATTAATACAATCTGATTGACAAATGCCGCAATATAATAATCTATATTTCTAGTCTTTATAAGCTCCATAAAATCCTTGGATAAAACCAGTCCCACAATATTCCCCGCAATAACTGATGAGAAAGCCAGAACAAATACAAGCATAATATTATATACAAGTTTCTTTATAAAAGTACCTCCAAGCATCATATAACTAAAAAACAATGATAACCCCAGATATATTAAAATTCCGACACCTTCAAAATCTGTAAAATATCCCTGTAACATAAGATATAAAAATGTATACACTGTTCCCGTTATGTATACATCCTTTTTTTCTCTATCAGTTCCAAGACATTTTTGCAAATACCAGGTAACCATAAATCCCTGAAATATATTTAAAATAATCTCTATAATTACATCGTATACTCCCCAACCAGACATATTCTCTCACTCCTATATCTTTGCTCCATATAACTTTACATAATATCGTAATAATCCCTTACAATAATCTTTTATTAAGCCATTGTTGTTTTACCTTAGTAACATTTTCCCTCCCAATAGGATACATTTCTCCATTGTCCATAATCAAATTCGCTTCTTTTATGTTTTTTATATACCTTGAATTTACTACTATTCCCCTTCTCACCTGAATAAAGCCATTCTCTTCAAGTTCCTCTATATGCTTTACCATCTGATCTCTAATTGTAATATCCTTATTATTTTTAAGAACAATACGAAGCTGATGATTAAATACCTCAACCGAATATATATCATTAGCATTTAATTCCACTCTCTTAGTATTGTTGTTAAATGTTATTGTTCTGTACTCTTCACCAAGATATAATTTAATCTCATCCATAACCATTTTAAGGTCTTCACTGGCATATTTTTTTCTTATAAACCCCAAAGGTCTGCATACAAAACTCTTAGTGACATAATGGTCGTGATTGGACATATATATAATTGCAATGTTTTTATTTTGTCTGCACAATATCCTTGCTACATCAAACCCAATACTTTTATTTTCAAGTTCAATGTCCATAAATACTATATCTAATTCATTAGCAATATGAGCATTTACAAGTTCTTCTCCTGTATTAAAAAGATTATATATTATCTCATCGTTATAACCACTTTTAATAAATGCTTCATTTATTTTTTCTTTCATATAACTCATATTTTCATTATCGTCATCACATATTGCTAATCTTATCATATGCTTATCTCTCCATATAAAAATATTACTGTTTAAAACAATCACCCCTCAATATGAATTGCTTCAAACAGTAATATTTTATCATTATTATTCAAGATAATAAAGATATGCGTATTCCAAATCTATATCGTTATTTACCTATTCTATCTATTATCTACACATTATATTCATAAAATCTTCCATAGAAATTCTTTCATCCGCACTTGTTGATTACCTTTGACTATATTTCTTTGCTATTATTCAATATAATACTATATTCCCCTTTTATATAACTTATTCTGGTGTAACTGGTTCCAGCGTTATATTTCCACTACCAATCTGCGATTTATCCAAAATCGCTGAAACATTAACATCCACGAAACCTTTTTTATTTTTAAATACTTCGTCTTCTAATTTTATTCTAAGATTTTGTTCTTCTTCTGATAATTCCAAGCCTTTTATATCGTGTGTGGAAAATCCTATCAGCAGACACCGCTCGTCTCCTCCATAAAATTCAGCACTAATATTTCCTGATACCTTTTCATCCGTATTATTTAATATTACTGTATCCTTTATATTACCATCAGTATCTAATATATAAATATAATTATCATATTTTTTAAATTGCTCATCAAGAGGCTTTCCACTCAAAGCCATCAGATTAACACCCTTATATATATAGATATAGTTTCCATCATAATTCTTTAAATGTACATAACCATAGTCTTTTTCGTGCTGTAATTCCTGTACATACAAATCTTTGATATCTCCTGTACTTATATTAAGCTTTTTAACCATATAATTATCTTTATCAACACAAGTAAAATATAAGTTGCCATCCTTATCAAAATACGTTTCACTATTCCAATTTATAATCGTTGATGATATTTCAGGGTACTTTTCATTCATATCACACAGTCTACTCACCTTGTCTGTAGAGATATCTATCTGTTCTATATAATATAAGCTTTTATCGGCAGATACTCCACTTAACCAATTCACATATATCTTATCCTCTATTGGATATAACGATACTCTTTCATAATAATTATATTCACTCACATACTCTTTAACAACATATGCCTGTTCATCTGAATTCAAGGAAACTGCACATATAAACAATGAATTATCTCCTGATAATTCATAATACAGCTTACCATTAGTTATACAGGCGTTCTTACTATTTTTATTAACGGACAATCCATTTATTGATAAGGTCTTCTCTTCCTTCTTATCTCTCATCGTCTTATCATAAGAAACAAGTATATCTTTTTCCTCAGTTTTCTCAATCATATATAATCTTTCATTATGATACCATATCTTGCTTCCTACACAGATATTCTGTGATATATATGCCTCACATTCATCTGTTCTATGGTCGCAATCAACCTTAGAACATAATGGTATCGTCATATCTTTAATCATATCATAATAATATATATACATATTACTATTATTAATAACTGGTGCACCGTCTATGTAATAATATCCAGTCTCCGATGCAGCTGCGGAACCCGCCATATAATACTGCGGTGCATTATCGTCATAAGTATATGAAGAATACCTGTAATCATCAGTTACTGTTGATTGATTAGATTGCTTATCACCACAGGCAGATATTCCCAACATTGTCACTACCGTGATTATTATTAATATTATTTTTTTCATAGCCGATACACCTCTTTCTAATATGCTAAATCAATATAATACCTGTCACATTATGTTTATACTGTTCTTACTAATTTCAGTATATCTATCCAAGCGAACATTTCAATACCATTGGCGTGAACTGTCATTTTTTGGCGTGAATTGTACCTCATCTCACCTATTTATATAAAAACGTGGAAAAAAATTGTAATCATACAACCTTCTTCCACGCTTATTACTATTGATTATATTTTCTATTTATCATTCAAAATAATAAAGATATACATCCTCTAAATCTATATCATTGTCCACCCTTACAGCCTCCTCTGGAAGCTCATCTCCGACAAGCCTTAATACCATACCGTTCTTTCTCTGCCTGATATTTCCTATATGGTACTTTCCCTGCAAATCAGCTACATCTGAAAGAGTGCAGACAACTTCACCAACCTTGCCCTGCATATTCTCTATAAGCTGTGAAGGTGTTCCTGTTGCAATTATCTCACCATCCTTTAACAAAAGCACTTTATCCGCTATACACTCAATATCACTTACAACGTGAGTTGCGAATAATATAATCTTATCTCTGGATAATTCAGCAATATAATTACGGATACCTATTCTTTCCTTAGGGTCAAGACCTGCTGTCGGTTCATCAAGTATAAGTATCTTTGGGTCACCCAGCAATGCCTGTGCAAGAAGTACACGCTGTTTCATACCACCAGAGAAACCACCTATCTTCTTATACGCAACTGATGTAAGATTGACCACTTCAAGCAATTCATCTATCTGCTGATTAACCTTTTTAATAGTCACATTTCCAGCTTCATCAACAGACTTTACACTCTTAACACCTTTTATCTCTGCCATATACTTAAGAAATGCCTTAGGCGAAAACTCCTCATAAAAGCCCTGTTGCTGTGGCATATATCCTACAACCCCACGAAACTTTGCCCCAAGCTTTAATATGTCAACAAGCTCCCTAGATACTGTATTATCTGCACTATCTTCACCATCACTATACATTATGCTTCCGCCATTCTTATCACGGCTGACATTATCTGTTATCAGATTAATCATCGTACTTTTGCCTGCACCGTTAGCACCAAGTATTCCATATACTCCCGGCGTAAATGTATAATTTATCCCTTTCAAAGCTTTGACATTTCCATATGTTTTCTTTAAATCTGTAATCTTAAGTTCCATAATAACCCTCATTTCTGCGCACATTTACTCACGCCAGACAGCTTTTATTCAATGGATATTCTGTCTATATAATATTTTAAAATATTATTTTATATTTTTACGGTATGTTGCACAGGCTATCACAAGCATTATTACAAATACTACAATAAGCAGAATTATGCTTTTTACGTTATAGCCATATGTATTAAACAGTCTGTTAATATCCATACCAACAACTATTGATAACTTTTGCGCCCAGTTTACACCTAATATATATATAACGTGTGGTATTAACATAACAAATGAAACCATTAACGATACTTTATAGCTAAATCTATAAGATATAATATAAGCTGTAAATGCAACAACAAGCATCCATATAAGCCTGTATACACTACACCAGATAATATATGCCAGAATACTTATATTAACTGGAAAATCCTTAAACATCTGTAAACACCATATACTTTGTGTAAGCTGGTTATATACATAACGGTCAGATATATTATGTACATTAATTATAGTTGATATCAGCCACAATAATGTGGTTATTATGAAGACCTTTAACATTTTATTATTCCATAACCTTACTCTTCCTTTAGATGAACGTATATGGGCTGTCATTTTATTCTGCCTTTCAAAAGCATAGTCCCCTGCAAATAATAATATAACTATAATAATACTTATAAAATTCACGCTCTCATTACTAGAATACATTCTTTCTCCAAGTATATCATTATAATTGGCTGGATTAACTATAACTGCTGATGCTGACCTGTTATCATTAATTTCATTGACATAATCAACTGCCGTCTGCATTACATCTATGTTACGCTGCTCTTTTAACAACTCCTCCTTTTTATATAACATTGCAGCTTCATCCTGCTTTGCTTCTTCTAACTCATCTCTTAAATCTGTTATATAGGCTTCCACATCTTCATCTGGCGCACGTCCATCAAATTCCTTATAGAATTTATTAACCATATAATTGGTATTAGTGTAATCCACTCCTCGTTGAATTTTAAATGTCATAAGCACATACACCAATACAATTATAAATAGAATTCCCTTCTGTATTACAAGCGTCTTATATATTTCCATTAAAAGAAGCGACATTTTATACATCAGTTTTTGTATCAATATATGTATTTTATCAAGCATAATATCAATAATATTCTTCTTTCTGATAGTATGCTTTGATGAATACACAACTATATTTCCAACAAGACTTATAAGGAATATAACCGCGGTCATAACAAATGTAGTAGTACTTATATCTGCTATAAAACCATTGGTTCCCCAGTTCTCATACACAAGATAAGATGTTCCAGAAAACAATATATTTATTATGTTTATGTACTTCAAAGCATTAAACTGGCTATTATACTGAATTTTATTATATAGCAGATATTCACACAAAAATATTACTATAACCAATGTAACAGCAACTTTATAATTACTTATAAGATTAATTACAAAATATATGAATAACCCTATAGTAAACATTGCCAGTGCATATACCAGACAATATAGAACAAAGAACTGGTTAATGCTTATAGCATATGGAAACATATTAAACAACTTGGAATTCTGTATATATGCACCGCCAGAAATTCCATATACACGAGCATATATAGCATACAATATTCCGTTGTACAGAAATGAAAGTACAATATTATATATAATTATAATTCCACATCTTACTATCGGAAGTAATACGCGCCCACGCCTGCTTGTTCTTACAAGTACTAATACACCATTATCTGTTTCTTCTGTAAAATAGATAATAATAACTGTGAATATAATTATATACAAAAGAGGCATCGTTCTGTTGGTTACCAGCTTTTCAACAGCCGTTGTATTAACCATTTCTACATCAACAGATGGACGATTTTCCTTATCCTTAATCTGTTTATTCGCATTAAGTATATAAAAACTATTGTCATTACCAAAAAGTGTACTCTGCAATATTCTGTTATAATTCTTTGACTGGTTATCTGCATTATAGCTTTCGATATATTTTTCTTTTTCCTTAATCAGTCCAGCAGCTTCCTCTATATATTCGCTGTCTTCTTCCTTATATTGTTCATACGTTTTAGTAAGTTTTTCTGCTGTAAATGCTACGTTATCATTTTTAATATTATTATAATCTGCGATAATCTCCTTGTAATACTTATACACTTTACTATCCTGATTATAATTAATCTGATAAAGGCTTATACATATCATTGCTATAAACAGACACACTATGCAAAGCAAACTTTTTCTTACAATTCTTACAAGTTCCATACGCCTTCACCTCACCCATAACTTATTCAGGTGTAATCTGCTCCAAAGTTATAGCACCGCTGCCAATCTGAGATTTATCCAAAATGGCTGAAATACTGACAACTGGACTTCCCTTTTTATTTTTTCTAGCCTCTTCTATAAGTTCTGCCCTAAGAGCCGTTTTTTCTTCAGATAACTCCAGACCTTTTATATCATACTTGCTGAATACAATAAGCAGACATCTGTCATCTCCTCCATAAAATTCACCTGGAATATTTCCACCGGCTGTATCATCTGTTCCATTCAATGTTACAGTATCTTTTACATTACCATCAGTATCTAATATGTATATATTATTGTCGTATTTTTTTAATTTTTCTTCAATGCTCTTTTCAGCAAGTGCTTCTCCATTGACATTTTTATAAATATATAAATACTTACCATCATAATTTTTCAAACTCACATACCTGTAATCTTTTTCGTGCTGCATTTCCTGCGAATATATATCTTTGATATCCCCTGTACTTATATTAAGCTTTCTTACTATATATTTATTATCACCTACGCATGCAAAATATATATTTCCATCACTATCAAAACGCGACTGTCTACACCATTCTGTATATATTATGGTCGATGCTATTTCTGGATACTTCTCATTCATATTACACTGAATAACAACTTTATCTGTTGACACATCAATCTGCTCTGTATAATATCTATACTCATCAGCTGATATTCCACTCAGCCAGTTAACATATAGCTTATCTTCTATTGGATATAATGAAATCACTTCGTGATAATAATACCCACTCGCATACTGTTTTACAATATAAGCCTGCCCATCTGTATCTATAGGCACTGCACACAGATATATCTGATTATCTCCGGATATTTCATAATATAATTTACCATTAGTTAAACAGGCACTGTTATCATTTTTATTAACTGACAGCCCATTTATTGATAGCGTCTTCTCTTCTTTCTTATCTCTCATTGTCTTATCATAGGAAACAAGTATATCTTTTTCTGTAGTCCTCTCAATCATATATAATCTTTGGTTATGATACCATATCTTATTTCCCAGACAGGCATCCTTAGACATATATGCCTCACACTCTTCTGTCCTATGGTCACAGTCCATCTTTGAACATAATGGTATGGTCATATCTTTCACCATATCATAATAATATATATACGAATTCCTATTATTATTAACAGGCGCACCGGCTATATAATAATATCCGGTCTCTGATGCCGCCGCATTATCCGACATATAATACTGTGGTGCATTGTCATCATATACATATGAGGAATACTTATAATCCTCAGATGATGTCTGACTGTTCGTCTTTCCAGAACACGCTGTCATAACTAATGCTGTTGTAACTGTCATCATAATTAATAATATCTTTTTCATAGCCGATACGCCCCTTTCCATAATCCACTCTTAACTATTTAATTACTCTAACCAGTAATCAAAATCTCCCCATTCATCAACGTAAAATTTAAATGTGGCATATCCATCATAATTACCCTCACCAAATGCTGCGTGAGCTGTATAATGGAATACATATGTAGCTGTTGATGTCTGATATCCATAGTCATCTTCATAATCCATATTATCTATTGTTACATTATCACTTGTCTTGCTCCAACTTTGTGGAATGATATTTATAACCCAACCATAAGCACCTTCATCATATGCATATTCAACATAAGCTGTTATAGAAATATCCACATTATGCGAATCGTCAAGTACATAATTGGAAGTAGCTGTTACCGTTACTGCACCTCCCTGTGATGCCTGTGCTTTCTGTGGATTAATAAATACTACAACAGCAATAAATGCTATGATAGCCGCTGTTGCCATTTTACCTATTTTCTTTATTCTCATAAAATTCATAATATTTTCTCCTTTCGGCAAATATCTTTAGTTACTCGGTTACTAACTAAATATTATCTATACCTCTTCCTTTCTTAATTAAATTTAACTCTTTGTTGCACTAATACTAAATATTAAGAACTGAGCTCTTGGTTCTTTATAATTAATGCACAAAGTATTTATACTGTTAATCTAACTCATTAGACCTATTCTGTCAATTAATTTTACTTTTATTTATTACATATTAGCTACCACAATGTTCATTCCCATTATGTTATTAATCATAATATCTATCTATTATTTCATAGTCTACACTTGTTTCACCATAACAATCTGCATACGCTTTTATCGCATATTTGATTTTTACCCCAGCAGGATTAATTATTGTGCAATACCTTACTCCATATTCGTGGTATATCTCCACATCATCTATGGAAGCTGAGTAACCATCATAGCATTCCACATCTAAATATATCCAATCTATCTGTACCCAATATCCATCAGCGTATTCATATTCAATAGTAACTGAAACATCTGCTACTAATTCAATATTATCTATATCCATAAGTGTTAAATACATAACTGTTTTATCTGAATACTCCCTCATCATCTGCATATCATCTTCTAAATATGAACTTGTACACAAAATATTCTCAGCTTTTACTTTATCGACCGATACTATGCTTATTAATATCACTAATAAAATAGCTATAATTGATTTTCTCTTTATATTTTTCATAACAATTATATTCCATCCCTCACTAATCTATTTATCTGTATTATCAATACCATCTTCACTATGGTTTATTATACATTTAACGAAATCTCCATTCTCATCTAACACCTCTTGATATGACTGAACAAATTGTCCTCCTGTTCCTGGTGTCTTGTTGCTTATTCTTCTCTGACCCGGCTTTAATTTCTCTTCTTCTATTAATTCTACCTGTTCACTCTCTTCTTCCTGTCCTATTTCCCCACTATCACCTATACTTTGGTTAACCTCATCATTACCGGCTTCTACATACTGCACCGTAGGCTTTATGAATAATGCAGCCATAACAACCGTCAATATCAGTAATGATACTGCCACCTTGCTGGTACTGGCACTTTGAGGCTTCATTATATTACCTATTCTATTAATCGTAATTCTGTAATCATTATTAAATCCCAGCACCCTTACTTTTGTCACATTGCCTTTATAAGCACTATTTAACAATATATTGGCATATTTCTTACTCCAGTCCTCATCGTCCCTATGTCTGTTACAGCAGTCATAATCACAGCTTAACTCTATATATTCTGCATAATACTTATAAAACATCCATACCAGCGGATTGTACCAATATATAACCGCTGCTATGCCTGTTATTATCTTGATAATATGATGTCTGTGGCGTATGTGCGTATACTCGTGCTCATAAAGATATGGTACGTCTTCATCATTGACTGCATATGATATATAAACCTTAGGTCTGACAACACCATATACCAATCCAGAAGATATATAATCACTTCTGTATACTTTCACTCTTTTACCGCCAGCTAGTATCTCCTGTGGAATACTTGTAGATAATCCGTTCCTGAATTTCATATCAGCTAACATATTATGTAGAAATATCACAACAATTCCAAGCAGCCATATGACCGCTAATATTTCATACATATTTATTGTTATTCCCGTCACACTATCTGTGTAACTCACTTCTGACAATATGTCTGTTGATACTATTTTTATATTGAATCTGATTGACAGTGGTATCAGAATTCTGACCCACACTAAAGACATTAACAGCAGCTTAAGCTTCGCTGACTTTATACGCATTAAACCACATATAAACAGGCATATTAGCATAGCTGCCATTACTCTGATATTATTCTCCAAAATGTCTGTATATAACTTTAACCCCATCATATGTATACCCCCACTCACTGATGTATACGGATTGCCCTAAGCCTTCCACTTTACACAATCCCCATTGTGTTATTTATCTAACCCAAATTGTCTTACTATCTCCTGTCTTTCCTCGTCCGTTATCCCCCTTGCACGAACGAAAGCCGCCACAAATTCTGGCAGTGAACCATCAAATCTTGAATCTACAGCATTCACACTCTCCATAGCTTGCGCTTCATCTTTCTTGACTATAGATGTGACTATTGCATTCTCAGACTTTATTATTCCCCGCTGGCACAACCTTTTTATAACTGTATATGTGGTTGACTTCTTCCAGTCAAGCTTTTCCCTGCATAATCTCACCAGCTCTGTGCTCTTAACCGGTTCATTCTCCCACAATATTTTACAGAAGTTATACTCACTTTCATATATTACTGGCTGCATATTAATCTGCACCTCTCTTATCCGATATTTATAATCTTAATCTAAACCACTAAACCTTATTTGTCAACATATATTTCTGCAAATGCCTATATATTCTGTTTAAAAACTGTAAATACTAAAAAACGAGGAGAAAATTCGCACAACTGCAATTTTCTCCTCGTATATTAAGGTTCTATATTAGTTCTTCTCAACTGCAAGTACAACCTTCTCACCATTGATATCCCAATCCTTAGTGAAGCCTGCTGTCTTACCTGTTTCTATAGAATCAGCAAGAACAACGCTCTTGATCTGTTCTTCATTCTTCTTCATAAGGTCTGCTAACTTGTCATTACCATCTACATATACAGTAATCTTGTCCATAACCTCAAATCCAGCATCCTTACGCATAGTCTGAATCTTGCTTACGATTTCTCTTACGAAGCCTTCCTCGATAAGCTCTGGTGTAAGGTTAGTATCCATAACAACTGTGATACCCTTGTCAGAACTTGCTACAAAGCCTTCCTTCTGAGTCATCTCAATAAGAACATCATCCTTTTCAAGAACGATATCTTCACCATCAGCATTGATTGTAAATGAACCCTTAGTATTAAGCTCATCCATAGTTGCATTGCCATCAAGTGTTGAAAGCGCAGTTCTTATAGCATTAAGATGCTTGCCATACTTTGGTCCAAGTGTCTTTAACTGTGGCTTGAATGAGTATGAAGTAAATGCTCTTACATCATCTGTATACTCAACTTCCTTAACATTAAGCTCATCTGCTATGATAGCTGTAAAGTATTCGTTTAACTTCCAGTCAGCCTTGATGTACAGCTTGCCGATTGGCTGTCTGTTCTTGATATTAGTTGAGTTACGGCATGCTCTTCCGATAACAACAGCATTTAATACATCTTCCATGTTATCTTCAAGTTCCTTGTCAATCCATTCTTCCTTGACTTCTGGGAAGTCGCAGAGGTGGATACTGATAGGAGCTGTCTTGTCTATACTGCATACAAGGTTTCTGTAAATGCTTTCTGTCATAAAAGGAATCATAGGTGCTGCTGTCTTGCAAAGTGTTACAAGTGTTGTGTAAAGAGTCATATAAGCATTAATCTTATCCTGCTCCATACCCTTTGCCCAGAATCTTTCACGGCATCTTCTTACATACCAGTTAGAAAGCTCATCTACAAATTCCTCAAGTGCTCTTGCTGTCTCTGTAATCTTGTAGTTAGCGAGATTGTTATCAACAGTCTTAACAAGAGTATTAAGCTTTGAAAGAATCCATTTATCCATAACTGGAAGCTTATCATACTCAAGTGTATACTTAGTAGCATCGAAGTCATCAATGTTAGCATAAAGTACAAAGAACGCATATGTGTTCCAGATAGTTCCCATAAACTTTCTCTGACCTTCTGTAACAGCCTTGTCATGGAATCTGTTAGGAAGCCATGGTGCTGAATTCTCGTAGAAATACCAGCGGATGGCATCTGCACCGTGCTTCTTTAATGCATCAAATGGATCAACTGCGTTACCCTTTGACTTACTCATCTTCTGTCCATCTGCATCCTGAACGTGACCAAGTACGATAACATTTTCATAAGGTGCTTTATTGAAAAGAAGTGTTGATATGGCAAGAAGTGAGTAGAACCAGCCTCTTGTCTGGTCAACGGCTTCTGAAATGAACTTAGCAGGGAACTGCTGTTCAAACACTTCCTTATTCTCAAATGGATAGTGGTGCTGTGCAAATGGCATTGAACCTGAGTCAAACCAGCAGTCGATAACCTCTGGAACTCTCTTCATCTTACCCTTACATTTAGGACAAGTACAAGTAACTGCATCAATATATGGTCTGTGAAGCTCTATATCATCTGGGCAGTTATCAGCATGCTCCTTTAACTCTGCCTTGCTTCCGATAGATAACATTTCTCCACAATCATCACATACCCAGATATTAAGAGGAGTACCCCAGTATCTGTTACGTGAAATTCCCCAGTCCTGAACATTTTCAAGCCATGCACCAAAACGTCCAGTTCCGATTGTTTCTGGTATCCAGTTGATTGTCTTATTATTAGCTATTAAGTTAGCCTTAACTTCTGGGTCACTCATCTTAATAAACCATGATTCTCTTGCATAGTAGATAAGTGGTGTATCACATCTCCAGCAGAATGGATAATCATGCTCGAACTTAGGAGCATCAAATAACTTGCCCTCTTTATCAAGGTCTTTAAGTACTTCTGGGTCTGCCTTCTTAACGAAAAGTCCTGCATATGGTGTTTCCTTTGTAAGTTCACCCTTTCCGTCAACAAACTGTACGAATGGAAGGTCATACTTACGTCCAACCTTAGCATCATCTTCACCAAATGCTGGTGCAATATGAACGATACCAGTACCATCTGACATAGTTACATAATCATCACATGTAACAAAATGTCCCTTCTTGTGCTGCTTAGCTGCAACATCTGCTGCACACTGATATAATGGCTCATATTCTTTATATTCAAGGTCTTTACCCTTGTAAGTTTCTAATACTTCGTAGTCAACGCCAGCGCCGCTTCCAGCTTCCTTACCTTCTTCGATAACATTTCCGCCTACTGTCTGACCTGCCTTAACTGCGAGTCCACCAAGTACCTTATCAAGAAGTGCTTCTGCCATATAGTAAGTATAGCCGTCTGCTGCCTTAACTTTAACGTATGTTTCTTCTGGGTTCACGCAGAGTGCCACGTTAGATGGAAGTGTCCAAGGTGTTGTTGTCCATGCAAGGAAATATGCATCTTCGCCTACACACTTAAAACGTACTACTGCTGAACGCTCTTTAACAGCCTTATAGCCCTGTGCTACTTCGTGTGATGAAAGTGGTGTTCCACAACGTGGGCAGTAAGGAACAATCTTAAAGCCCTTGTATAAAAGACCCTTATCCCATATCTGCTTTAAAGCCCACCATTCAGACTCGATGAAGTTATCATCATATGTGATATATGGGTTATCCATATCAGCCCAGAAACCAACTGTAGATGAGAAATCCTCCCACATACCCTTGTATTTCCATACGCTTTCCTTACATTTCTTAATGAATGGCTCAAGACCATACTCTTCAATCTGTTCCTTGCCGTCAAGACCTAATTCCTTCTCAAGCTCAAGCTCAACTGGAAGTCCGTGTGTATCCCATCCGGCCTTACGTGGAACCATATAACCCTTCATTGTTCTATATCTTGGAATCATATCCTTTATAACTCTTGTAAGAACATGTCCGATATGTGGCTTACCATTAGCTGTAGGAGGTCCATCATAAAATGTATATGTCTCCCCCTTCTTGCGGTTATCAATACTCTTCTGGAATATATCATTATCCTTCCAGAACTTTTCGACCTGTTTTTCTCTGTCTACGAAATTCATATCTGATGAAACTTTCTCGTATACCATTGTGTTACTCCTTTCAAATCATTTACTTAATCGTAACGATGTCAGCTTGCTTTATTGGTGCTGTAACAAATGTCGTTACATATGCAAAAAAGCCCCTGCCGTAATACGACAGGGGCTGAATCAACTTAACCTATATCAATTACGACATACCATCATATGCGTCCCTTGTAACGGTAGGATTACCGTCCTTACTTACTTTTCGTAATATAATACTATCCTTAATGTTACCAATAATATCATACTACAAAGTTCTGCAAGGATGCTTGGAAGTGATATTCAACTATGCTCTACTCACACCGGCTTCCACCATCCCGGCTCGCTATCGCTTTCTTTCATAATCTACTGTCTTCGTCATCGCAGATAATGTGATTGTATATAATTGATCTTAAAATGTCAATAATTAAGCTGTATTATTTATTATAATTTATCACAAAATTTCCTGTTATTGTGTTACATGTATTGCTTTAGCCCTGCTATGCCCGTCCTTTTCTGCGTTCAACACCTTTTTCTTTATAATATTGTGCTTTATCAGCATACATCAGCTCCTCAGACTCACGTAATATTTCGCCAAAGCCTGTTATTACGTTCTCCCTCCAGATAACACCGGCTGCCATATTCACAGAACGCTCTTTCATTAGTTCTTTTAACTCTGTTATACGCTTTATTAATGTATTCTCATCTATCTGTGTACAGATTACAAGGAACTCATCTCCACCTATACGGAACACCTTATCTTCTCCAAACACATCCGTAAGACATCCACAGGCGTTAAGAATAAGTCTGTCGCCTGCATCATGTCCCATTGTATCGTTCACATATTTCAGTCCTGTAACATCACAGTAAACAACACCTATGCTCTGTTTTTCATCTATACTCTCTACACATGCACTCATTGCAAAACGGTTTCCTATATTGGTCAGTGCGTCCTTATAGCTCATATCCTCAAGCTTTCTCATCATATTCCTGCGCTTTATACACGATATAATAAAAGCACTCATAATCTCAAGTATACTTAAGGCATATTTAAGTGTAAGCAGTGGCGGATTGCCTATTCCCATAAATGCAACAACATTTCCTTCGTTATATATAGGAATTGCAATTATTGAATGAACACCTTGTCTTTTTAAATTATCATATTGCAGGGGATCACTATCCTTTATTTCTTCAATATCCTGAATTACGATGTTTCCGCCTTTTTCAAAACACTTATACCAGTTAGCACATACCTCTGGCGGCAGATTCTGAAGATTATCCTTCTTCGGACTTATTCCCTCTGCCGTCCACTCATATGTATTATCATCTCTTCCATATATATTCTTTTCAAATATATAGGTTCTTTCTCCACTAAGTGCTTTACCTATATACCCAAGAAGTGTGCTTATCGTTTCATCAGGTGTATCTGCTGCAAGTGCCACTCTTAAGCCCTCATTGACAAGAGCCTCAGTTTCTCTATACTTCTGGATAAGCTTATCCTGTGCAAGCTCCTCACTTATATCTATGCCTATTTCCAGCCTGTACTTTCTGTTTCCTTCCCCCTCTATCAGTGTATCCTTTATTATCATATATTTATCTAATACAGGATTATAATAACGCCATTCCTCAAAGGCTCCTGGTAAAAGTCTGCTGTTATTGCACATACCACATTTAACAGAAGCTTTTTGTAATACCTCATAACACTTCCGGCCTTTTATATCCTCTATTGATTCTAAGCCATACGCTTTCAATGCTTTATGATTCATATATACAATCTCATTGGTTTCTATATCTGTTGCATATACATATTCATTCAGATTTATAAAAAAATCCCCTATTTCTTTTATATTTTTCATACGCATGTCTCCCTTTATTATTGAATCTGTAATATTCCCCATTCATTAAACGAATCAGCATATTCTATATATAATTTCTCCGTAACAGCCCCTGTTTCTTTTACATTTATATCACTTTGTTATTTTTTTATCAATGCGTAGTATAATATTTTTATTATTTTTTCATGCATATTATACCACAATATTTGCACAGCTTTTCAGCGCACATACAAAGTTCCGTAAGGAACTTTTAAGATGAGCACTATTGTGTTCGTTATACCACAAGCGGAACTTTTATCTCAATAATAAAATCATTTCCCTGCATTCTTGCACTTATATCTCCATTCATACGCTCCACAAGCTCTTTTGCAATAGATAAACCCAGTCCGGTTGAGGCTCTGCCTCTTGCAACATCCGCTTTATAAAAACGCTCAAACACATGGCTTAAGTCAATATTTTCAGGATGTTCTGTATAATTGCTGATTTTAAGCAAGGCGTGATTATCCTTTCTGGTAAGCTCGATACTTATGTTCTTTTCCCCATGATCAATACCATTTTTTATGACATTCTGTATAACTCTTCTTAAGCCCTGCTTATTACCTAATATATACAGCATTTCCTCAGTAATACTAATATCCGGGCAGATGCCCTGCTTCTTCCATTCATCATAATAAGAAAATACCGCTTCTTTTAATATTCTGTTCATACAACAGTCTGTAAGCTCCAGCTTATATGAATCATTTTTCAGCTTGGTAAATGTAAAAAGCTCCTCCAGCATTTCATTGAGGCTGTTAAGCCTTTCTCTGATTATATCAAGATATCTCCTCTGGTCATCTATATTGTCACATTCCTCTATAAGCTGGAAATACCCATCCAGCGATGTAAGCGGTGTCCTTATATCGTGTGAAAGATTAGTATATGTGTCTGCTATCAGCTCTTCTTTTTTTCTGTACTCGTTTCTTTCTTTTTTACGCAGGTCAAGCAGTTCATTCAATTTATCTGAAAGCTCACCTATTCCTCCCATATCTATTTCACGTTGAATCAGCTTGTTACTATCATGTTCCATAAGAAACGACAACTGGCGGCAGATGTCCTTAATCTGCCGCTGGTATTTCCACATAATAAATGCCTGTATAATAATTATTACTGCTAATATTCCAATAATAATCCTCATTCTCTAAATATCCCTTTTCTGAAAAATATAACTGCTTAATGACAGCATTATAACAATAAATGTGGCTGCCACACACATTGAACTAATAACATCGTCCCTGCCTGCATTCATAGGAAGCATTGCCATCCTTCCAGTTACTGTATACTTATATATATTGAAGTTATGAAGTCCCACTCTATTGCCCACATAATCTATAAGGGCATACACAATGCTCATTATATTCATGGTAAGACATACTGATAAGGTCATGCTTATGACATTATTCTTAATTATAACTGCTATCGCCATACATATTAACACAAACGCATAATGAAGCATAAGTTCTGTTAAGAAATAAGGTATAATCTCTTTCCAGTTACCCCACACCACACATTTAAACGCAAGCATATTCGCTGCTGCCTGGAATACAAATATCCCTGCAAATGTAATTGCTGTAAATAAAGCAAGCGCAACTGCCCTTGAAACAATAAGCATCCCCCTTTGTGAAACCTGTCCACCAATATTCTTAATATAACCGCTCTTAATATCTGCTGTTGCAAACATAACCGCAAATATTACAAGAAAAAGTGCATAAAACTTTCCCTGTGCATTAGAAAAGAAAACATCCATTACCGTAACCTTCTTCCCTGGCTCCGTAGGTAATTCCACACTCATACCAATATTGACATTATCTGTATTCTGCTGCGAAAGCTGTTCCTTGTTGCTGTTATCTGCCTGTTGTTCCTCTATGTCTTGTGCATTTACCACATCAGCTGCCTGCATATCAGTATCAGTATCTGCCTGACTTTCTACTGCCTGCTGTTTCTCCCATTCCTTATTAGCTGCATCATAATCTATTTTTGAAAGAAATGAGGTAATCAGTGCTGATGCCAGCAATATAATCCATATTACATACATACTCTTTGTACGAAACATTCTGTATACATCCATCTTTATCATATTAAGCACGATTGTCACCCCCTGTAAGCCTTAAGAAATAATTCTCAAGCTCTTCACTTGTAATAGATATTCCCTTAACTGGAATCCCCGCCTTTGCAAGCTCCATATTCAGGCTGGCACTTTCTCCCAGTCTTTCAAATATATGAATATGTTCTTTATCTATAACCTGATAGCTGCTAAAGCCCATATCATCAAGCACAGGAACAGCCTGCTTAGGATTATCAAGCGTAAGCTCTATGCGCTCACTGCATTTTTTCATAAGTTCTTCTCTTGTAAGCTCCTGCACAAGGCATCCATTATGAATAATGCCATAATCTGTAGCAATCTTTGATAATTCCTCCAGAATATGACTTGAAATACATATTGTCATGCCACGCTCCTTTGCAAGCTTCTGGATGGTTTCACGCACCTCCACAATTCCCTGTGGATCAAGTCCGTTAATCGGCTCATCAAGAATAAGCAGGTCAGGCTCACCTACAAGTGCAAGAGCAATTCCTAAGCGCTGCTTCATTCCAAGCGAATAATGCTTTGTTTTCTTTTCTCCAACAGTATCAAGACCCACTGTTTTTAACAGTTCTTCTATATATCCTTTTTTCTTAATCCCTGTAAGCTTGCATTTAATGTTCAGATTGTCATATGCCGACATATTGCCATAAAGTCCGGGAGCTTCTATAAGACACCCTACTCTTGAACGTACCTTTTGTAAGTCCTTTCCCTTATAACCAAACATTTCTATTTCGCCATAAGACGGTGTTGACAGTCCGCTAATCATCTTAAGACAGGTCGTTTTACCGGCTCCATTTCTTCCAATAAAGCCATATATCGCACCCTTTTTAATGTGCATATTTACATCATCAACCGCCCTGTGTCTGCCATACTGCTTAGTCAGATTCCTTGTCTGCAATAATAATTCACTCAAAGCTTTTTCCTCCTTTTCTTAACTGCTCTTATCATAAAAAATAAATCCTAATCAATCGCAAATAAATAGTAAAAAAAGAGTAAATTATTCATGCAGGCGATATCCAATCCCCCAGATTGTTTCTATATATTCATCAGATGTAACGGTCTTTATTTTCTTCCTGATATTGCTTATATGCACATCCAGTGTCTTTGTTTCACCCATATATGGCTCATCCCACGCATATTCGAATATATCCTCCTTGCTAAACACCTGCTTCGGGTTTTTAAGCAATAATTCCAGTATTGCGAATTCCTGTTTTGTAATCTTAGGAAGCACCCTGCCACCGATACTTACCTCAAATGTAGAGCGTGTAAGCACCATATCCCTGAACTCAAGCCTTCCGCTGCCTTGTCCTTCCTGTATACCAGCCTTTGTTTTTACTTCTGTTTCTGCCTCTGCTTCACCTTTTGTTTCCACCTCTGCTTCACCTTTTGTTTCCACCTCTGCTGCACCTTTTGTTTCCACCTCTATATGACGAAGCTGCACCTGAATACGTGCCAGTACCTCTCTAATTTCAAAGGGCTTTGTTATATAATCGTCTGCTCCGTCTGTCAGCACTCCGATTTTATCATCTATACTATCCTTTGCAGTCAGCACAATCACCGGAAGCCTTCCATGTTTTCTTATTTCTTTTAAAACCTCTTCACCACTTGCACCAGGCAGCATTAAGTCAAGCAGTACAAGCGTATAAGCCTTTTCTTTTATATTAAGAAGCAGCTTTGCCTCTGTTCCTGAAAATGCCTGTTCACACGTATAACCTGCTTTCCTAAGTACCTCACAAAGAAGGTTATTAATATTTATATCATCCTCTACAATTAATATATTAGGCATAACTTTTACTCCTGTATTTTATAATGTAAAATAGTCATCTATTTTATGAGAAATGGCATTAAATAAAACAGTTTTATTAATCCGTGCTTTCCTGCCCCTTATCTCTCATTTTGTCCTTTTCTTCAAAACTATTTTTGCTCATTTTGTCCGTTTCTTCAAGATTATTTTTGTTTATTTTGACCGTTTCTTCAAAACAATTTTCGAACAATTTGTCCGTTTCTTCAAGATTTTACTTTATTTATAAACAAAAAAACAGCACGACTATTCCCTTTATCCAGAAATAAATCGTGCCATCTTATCTTATCTGTATTATAATCCTAATTATTCTCTTCTCTCGCCATCGCAATCTGCTCCGGTGTTATAGGCAGCTCATAGAACCTCTTTCCTGCTGCGTGGCTTAGTGCATCTGTCACAGCCGGAAGTGGTGTATTTATTACAACCTCTCCTATTGACTTAGCACCAAATGGTCCAGCATCCTCGAAGCTACTTTCAAACTCAACATTAATATGTCCAATATCCATCCTTGATGGTATCTTATATTGCAGGAATGAGTTCTCATAAAGCTTTCCCTTATCAGAATATGTGATATTTTCAGACATTGCCATACCAATTCCCTGAAGTATTCCGCCTTCTGCCTGTACTCTTGCAAGATTAGGATTAACCGGTGTTCCACAGTCAACGCATGCATCATATTCTACAACCCTGCTTTCGCCTGTAACAAGGTCAACTTCAACCTCAGCTGCACCTACCATAAATGGTGGTGGTGAAATAGGTGATGTATGTGTATTAGTAACAGAAAGTGCCATATCATTGCCGCACATTGAAGCTGTTGCTATATCACAAAGACTTACTGATGCACCCTTGTGCTCTCCAGCCTCACATCTTACACAGCTTCCATCAAATGTAACGTCACTCTTATCACAGCCTATAAGCTTAGCTCCAAACTTTTCAATTCTGCTTCTTAACTCTAAGGCACAGTTCTCAACTGCCTTTCCAGTAACATATGTTGTACTTGATGCATATGAGCCTGAATCATAAGGTGATATATCAGTATCAGCACCGAATACACTTATGTCATCAGTACTGCACTCAAGAACCTCTGCAGCAATCTGTGCAAGTATTGTATCACAGCCAGTTCCCATATCAGCAGCACCGATATTCATTGTATACACACCCTCATCATTGAGCTTAAGTGTGGCACTTCCCACATCCACACCTGATATACCAGAGCCCTGCATAGCCATACCCATTCCGACAAAACGTGCTTTAGTGTCAGAAATCTTTCTCATAGGATACTTCTCATCCCATTTAATCATCTCTTTAACCTTTGCTAAGCATCTATCAAGTGCACAGCTTGTGTTTACCTGACCATAGTAAGCAGGCATTACATCGCCCTCCTTAACTATGTTTTTAAATCTTATTTCAAAAGGATCCATATGAAGCTTATCAGCAAGCTCATTTACAGCAGATTCAACGGCAAAAAGTCCCTGTGTGGCACCATAGCCTCTGTATGCCCCTGCTGACATAACATTCGTGTATACAACATCACTTACAAAGCGGAATGCCTCTGCTTTTCCATATAACGGTATTGACTTATGTCCAGAAAGACCTACTGTCGTTGGTCCATGCTCCCCATAAGCTCCTGTGTTAGACAAGGTATATAAATCAATTCCTTTTACGATCCCCTCCTTAGTTGCACCAAGCCTTACATGCATCTGCATCTCGTGTCTTGGAGATGAAGCTGACAATGATTCTTCCCTTGAGAATATAATCATAGCTGGCTTCTTAGTCTTCCATGTAACAAATGCCGGATATATTTCTGAAACTGAGGTCTGCTTTGCGCCAAAACCACCACCTATTCTAGGCTTTGTAACACGTATCTTTGATGGAGATATTCCAAGTGCGTGTGATATGATTCTTCTGCAATGAAATACTATCTGTGTAGAGCTTACAACATGAAGTCTTCCATAAGTATCGATTGTACAGAATGTCCTGAATGTCTCCATCATACTCTGCTGGCATGCCTTTGTATGATATGTCCTGTCAATTACAATATCACAGCTCTCAAGCACCTTATCTATATCACCATTACTGCACTCATCATGTGCGCATAGGTTTCTTTTATTATCAGCTCCGACAGGACACAATGCTTCCCAGTTATCCTCCGGATGGACAAGTATCTCATTGTCCTTTGCCTTTGTAAAGTCAAGCACTGGCTCAAGTACCTCATACTCTGCCTTAATAAGCTTCATTGCCTTATCAACACAGCGCTCATCCACTCCCGCAACAATCGCAACCGGATCACCTATGAATCTTACATGTTTATCAAGAAGAAGCCTGTCATAAGGACTTGGCTCAGGATACGTCTGACCAGCACAGGTGAAACGCTTCATATTCTGGTCAACATCCTTATATGTATATATTGCCTCTATTCCAGGTACCTTCATTGCAATATCTGTATTAATGCTCTTAACATATGCGTTGGCATATGGTGAACGCAGAAGCTTTACAACAAGACAATCCTTTGGTGCAATATCATCTGTATATACCGGTTTTCCAAGAAGCAGCTCCATTGCATCCTTTTTTCTTACTGCTTTATTAACTGACTTCATTACTTCACCTCCTCTGCTATATTTTCTTTATTTTCCATACTGGCTTCCTTAGCCTTTTTTACCCTGAGGTAATCCAGAATTCCTCTTAACTGGCCTTCATACCCTGAACATCTGCACAGATTTCCAGAAAGGAATTCCTTTATCTCATCTTCATCAGGATAAGGATTCTCCCTAAAGAGTGCAATAGCATTCATAACAAAGCCCGGATTACAGAAGCCACACTGCTCTGCCCCCTGGTCAGCTATAAATGTAACGAATTCTGCGGCCTCCTCCTGTAAACCTTCAAGCGTTGTAACGCTGCATTTATCTGCTCTTACAGCAAGAACCGAACATGAAAGCACTGGTTTATCGTTAAGAAATACCGTACACAGTCCGCAGTTAGAAGTCTCACAGCCACATTTTACACTATAACAGCCATGCTCCCTCACGAAATCATAAAGAGTCATATCGCAGGCAACATCTGCCTTGACTGACTTTCCATTTAACTTAATATCTACTAACATATATTCTCCAATCCATACACTAATAAATCGATATATAAACAAATCTATATAAATAATACCTCAGCTATTAATAATCAATAACTAATTATTAATTATTTACAGCCCTTAATGCTCTCTTGGTAAGCTCTTCTGCCAGATGGCTTCTGTATTCAGCACTTCCACGCATATTACTCTCTGTAGAAACATTTTCCCTTACATATCTGGCGAAGCTCTCTATAGTCTCATCATTTACTACGCCCTTAAGAATACCTTCCTTATCTTCTACAACAACAGCTCTTCCCGGTCTTGCACCTATGCACATATTATATTCACCCGAACCGCTAAAGCCCACGCCAGCACAGGTAAGAACCGGAAGGTCTGTTTCTGTTATTCTTACTGCCTCATAAAACATCTTGACTGGCTTTTTCTTAACTATAATGCTTACAATAATATCCCTGTCATAGCTTTTTGCCGCATACTCCTTTAGGGAAACTATTCCACCCTTATATAATTCAACGTATGAATCAAGTCCAATTAATAATGTAAGAACATCAGAAAATCCATATCTTCCATATATGCTTCCACCAACTGTTGCAAGATTTCTAAACTGCACGCCAACTATATGCCTTAGTGCTTCCTTAGCGCAGCCATTCGTATACTCATTAAACCCCTTATGGTTTTCCAACTGTCTTAGTGATGTCATACATCCAATCTTAAATTCTTCTTCTGTCTCTTCAATCTTATCAAGTCCCAGTCCTGACATGTCAATCGCGGTATTGATTCTGTTATCACCCATACGCATCCACATCATGCCGCCGACAATTCTGTTAGCCTTCTTCTGGTTAAGCTCGTAAGCCTCTTCAATACTTTCTACTTTCCTATAATTCTGTATATTAAGCATAAAAACTCCTCATTTTGATCATACTTATGCCAGAAATAAAAGTCCTGCTGTGCAGCTTTAAACAACCTTTAACCTTTTTCCTGACCGTTTCTTAATTACATCATAATATAACTATACTGACTTGTAAAAGCCTTGTCAATCTGATAAAATTCATTCGCGCACTTCTTTTAACTGTTGCTGTCAGATATATTCTGGCCAACATAAAAAATGTGTAAAAATAAAGTAGAAATGAGGATAAATATGAAGAATTTTAAAAGATTAACTGCTTTAGTCCTTGCAGTGCTCATGCTTATATCAACTGTAGCATGTGGCAGTTCTGCTGCAAACGACAGTACTACACAGGCTGCTTCAACATCAGCCTTTGATGTCATGTCACAATTCAACGAGGTAAGCACAAGCTACCCTCTTACTGTTACCGACCAGGCAGGACGAACAGTAACTTTTGAAAAAGCACCTGAAAAGATTGCTTCATCTTACTATATCTCTACAAGTCTTCTCCTTGCACTTGGATTAAAGGATAAGCTTGTGGGAATCGAAGCTAAGGCTAATACACGAAACATCTATAAGCTTGCAGCTCCATCCATTGTAAGTCTCCCTAATATGGGAACAGCTAAGGAATTCAACACAGAAGCCTGTGTTGCAGCAGCACCTGATGTTGTATTCCTTCCTATGAAGTTAAAAAAAGCTGCAGATACACTTGAAGGTCTTGGTATCAAGGCTGTTGTTGTTAATCCTGAGGATGCAACGCTCCTTAAGGAATGTATAACACTTGTTGGTAAAATAACTAACACAATCGGACGCTCTGATGCACTTAACAATTCTATCGATACATTTTTAGCTGATAATAAAGCCAAGCTTGCAGGTGAGAGCACTCCTTTAGTATATCTTGCGGGCAACAGCTCTGTTCTTTCAACAGCCGGAAGCAAGATGTATCAGAACACATTACTTAGCAATGCAGGCGGAAAGAATGCAGCCTCTGAGCTTACAGATACTTACTGGGCAAATATTTCATATGAACAGCTTCTTGCCTGGAACCCTGATTACATTATAATAGCTGCCGATGCAACTTACTCAGTAGATGACGTTATAAATGATGCTAATCTTGCAGACTGCAATGCTGTTAAGAATAAAAAGGTTGTAAAACTTCCTGGTGATATAGAAGCATGGGATTCACCTGTACCAGCAAGCTTCTTAGGAAGCATATATATTGCCTCTGTTCTTCACCCAGAAAAGGTTACTAATGATTTCTATGAAGAATGTGTAACTAAATTCTATGAAAGCTTTTATGGATTCACACCTGCTAAATAAGGATGATTTATGTTCAAAAATACTTCTAATTACCGGAACAAAATTATACTTTTATCAGTCATACAGGTACTGCTTCTTCTGGCGGTACTTGTATGGTCTGTCATTACCGGACAGTATCCACTCACATTAAAGAGCTTACTGTCTGGTGATACTATGTCTATTATGGTCTTTAAAAGGCTCAGGCTTCCCCGCGCCCTTATGGGTGTTATAGGTGGTTTTGGGCTTTCAATATCAGGTTATATATATCAGCTTATATTTAAAAACCCTCTGGCTTCTCCCGATATCGTTGGCGTTTCCTCCGGTGCAAGTGCCGGTGCTGCTCTTGCAATAGTCGCAGTTTCTGCTTCTGTTCCAGTCATCTCCATATCTGCTTTTATCGGAGCTGTTACAGCACTCATAATAACTCTGCTTACGGCTTATCTTGTCCCTGGCAGAAACAGTTATACAATCGTGCTTGCCGGTATAGCTATTCATTCTGTGGCACAGACTATACTTATGTTTCTAAAGCTTGCTGCAGATCCCGAAAAACAGCTTGCTTCAATCGAATACTGGATTATGGGAAGCCTTAATGGTATTTCAAGGGACAGCCTTGCTATTCCCTTCTTCACAACACTTGCCGGATTTATTGTAATAGCTTTGTTATACCGACAGGTTCTCATTCTTTCTACAAGCGAGGAAGAAGCCGTATCACTAGGTGTAAATGTGACAAGTCTGCGTTTTATTATATTAATGCTTGCTACTCTTATCGTATCATCAATAATATGTGTTACGGGGCTTATAAGCTTTATCGGACTTATCGCACCTCATATTGCCAGACTTCTTACAAAGCGTAATGACATATTTACATACATAACAAGTGGCTTCACAGGAGCTATTTTACTGACACTTGCTGATATACTGGCAAGAAGTGTATCCCCATCAGAGCTGCCAGTCAGTATATTTACCTCACTTCTTGGTGCTCCACTGCTTATCATTCTGCTTATCAGAGCTAATAAAAAGGAGGCATTATGATGTCCGATTTATTCAATAATACATTTTCCGCAGACGGAATATCAGTATATTACGGCAGCACCTGTGCGGTTGATAACGTAAGCTTTGACCTTATGCCTGGACAGCTTAATGCTGTTATTGGCAATAACGGCTGTGGTAAAACCTCTCTTATTAAGGCCATCATGGGACTTATAAAACACAACGGAAAATGTCAGCTTAATGAACACTTACTTGAAAACCTCTCTGTTAAAAAAAAGGCACAGCTCATAAGCTACATTCCCCAAAGAAACAATCTTACTATAAGCATGACCGTCAGGGATGTATGTCTGCTTGGCTTCAATCCTCATATGCACATACTTGGAGGCTACACCACAGATATGCTCAGACGTGTGGATAAAGCTATTGATATGGTTGGACTTAAGGGTTTATACGAATCAGACTTCTTAGCTTTAAGCGAAGGGCAGAAGCAGTTATGTATTCTGGCACGCACCATAATAGAGGCTTCCCCACTGCTTCTTCTCGATGAACCGGATAGTGCACTTGATTTTTCTAACCGTCATCTTCTTATGCAGCACATAAGAAGTATTGTATCCGATGGCAGATGCGCCCTAATGTGTATTCACAGCCCTGAGCTTGCTTTAGAATACTGCGATAATATACTTCTTATGAAGTCTGGGACAATCCTTAGCACCATTAATACACATACAGACTCTCTTGATATTATTAATGAAAAGATGTCTCTTATATATGATAATATTAATGTCATTGAATGTACTGACATTAACCATAAAACCCACCGCGTAGTTGTGGCATTATAGACCTATACCTATACTGCGTATAAATGTCTATTCTCACCAGACACACATACGTTATAAAATCATTTAGTGAAACGAGGTGACTTATTTATTCTATGGATAATTGTTATTTAGATGCTTTGGCTGTAATTACATTTTTTAAGATGTCAGATAAAAAACATCTTTTTATTACGGGAGACCGGGGAAGTGGCAAATCATATCTGTTAAACAACATTTTAAACCAGATTGAAGAAACTATGGATATGTCTGATTTTTTCAATTATCTGCTAAGCCGCAGAACAGACACACCAGAAGTTGTTATTAAATCTAATCTTATAGATGATGGAAAAGAATATGTGATTGGCAGACCACGTACACTCACTCCTGTTTCCCCTAAAAAAGGCAACAACATGACCTCCGTAGAGGATGGCTTTATTAACTGCGCCTGTCCTGCCATTATGAAGCATCTTATGACCTCTGCTGATAGTGTATTTGTTATTGACGAGCTTGGTTATCTGGAAAGCTCCTGTATCCCTTTTCAGGAGAACATTAAAAGTCTTCTTGATAACTCACGCGTATTAGCGGTCATCAGAAAACAATCCACAGAATTTCTTGACAGTATTAAAAGCAGATCTGATGTACTTTTAATCGATATTGATAATACCTTCAGCTCTATTTCGTGCATTATTATGGCATCCGGTATGTCAAAAAGATTCGGTACCAACAAGCTTTTAGCCTCCTTCAACAACAACACTCTCTTTGAAAATGCGATAAATATAAGCCACTTTGTAAGCTTTGGTAAAACTCTTGCCGTAACCCGTCATGATGAGCTTGTACAGATATGTGAACGGGAACATATACATTGCATTAAACACAATATGCCTTACAGAAATGATATGGTACGTCTTGGTGTTTCACGTATTCTAAAGGAAACTAACAGACACAAAAGCTGCTGCACCCAAGGGATATTATTTCTTCCATCAGACCAGCCGCTTATCACTAAGACAAGCCTTCAGCTGCTGTGCCTTTTATTTATTTACTACAACAGCAGTTATTTTGCTTGTAACAGCACAGATAAATCCAGCAATGCCAATAATAATATTAATAATAATAATAAGATATGCCGGCTTGCCTTCAACGAAAACGCAGGCGCACCAGTAATATTTCCTGAGTGCTATTATAATGAGCTTCTTACACTTCCACTGGGCAAGGGTGGCGGTTTTATTGCAAAAAAATATCCTGCACAGGTTGTTTTAGTTCCTGCACAGGATGAATATGAATTATATGATATTGATACTCCTGATGACCTTATTCGTCTTTCCCGGTATCTTCGCTAATTGCTGTACCTTATTTAGTTACAGCCTTTTCCTTTATTGTTGCTGCTTCTTCTGAAACAACTTCTTTAACCGTTTCCTCAGCTTTATCCTTAGGAAGAATTATGTTAAGTAATATTGCTACAAATGCTGCTGGAACAATACCAGACTCACCAAACATAAGCTGTACTGCCTGTGGTGTATGTGCAAGGATTGCAGGGCTTACACCCATACCATAGCCTACACCAAGTGCAACCGATACAATAGAAAGCCTTCTTGCATCAAGCGGCTCCTTAGTGATAAGCTGGATACCACTTACAATAATTGATGAGAACATCATAACTGCCGCACCACCAAGTACTGACTGTGGCATGATTGATATTAATGCTCCAAGCTTAGGAATAAGACCACATAATATAAGGAATACAGCACCAGATGCAAGTGCAATTCTGTTAACAACCTTAGTCATTGCAACAAGGCCAACATTCTGGCTGAATGATGTATTAGGAAGCACACCGAAAAGTGCTGCAAGCGATGAACCTAAACCATCACACATAACTCCGCCTGAAAGTTCTTTATCTGTCGCTTCTCTTCCTACTCCACCGACCATAACACCTGATATATCTCCAACAGTTTCTACTGCTGTTACAACAAACATAACAAGCACAGGAAGTATTGCTCTTAAGTCAAACACTGGCTTAACTGGCATGAACTTAGGAATCGCAATCCACTTAGCTTCTGCAACCTTATTCCAGTTAAGTACCCATGACTTAGTATATTCAACTCCCTCAGCATTAACTGCTGTATGTGGAAGCACACAGCCCATAATAGCTGCTACAATATAACCAACTATAATTCCAATCAGTATAGATGATGAACTAAGATATCCCTTTGTCCAGTGCTTAACGAATAATATAACAATAAGCACAACAAACGCCAGAAACAGATTCTCTAATGAGCCAAAGTCTTTAGCCCCGTTTCCACCACCGAATGAATTGATACCAACAGAAATAAGTGACAGTCCAATAGAAAGCACAACAGTTCCTGTTACAACTGATGGGAAAAATCTTCTTAAAGGCTTAATAAATGCACCAAGCACAGTTTCAAAAAGACCACCTATAATGGATGCTCCCATAATTGCACCATAGGCTAATACTCCGCCTCCCATAACCTTTGTTATACTGCTGAATACTCCGATAAATCCAGAGCTTGTACCCATAATAATAGGCACCTTGCCTCCAACAGGTCCAATTGAAAACAACTGTATAAGTGTTACAATACCAGCTATAATCATAGCATTCTGTAAAAGTGCAACCTGAATAGATGCATACTCACTTCCTGCTCCAATACCACAGGCTCCTGTAATAATAAGCAACGGTGTAAGATTTCCTACAAACATCGCCATAACGTGCTGAAGTCCAAGTGGTATCGCCTGTTTTAATGAAAGCTTTCCATTAAAATCATATGCCTCCGGCATAAGTTCTTTTATTTTTTTCATATATCCTCCGGTATATTAACCATAATCTATCTGTTATTAATCTCATATGAAGAAGGTCTAGGGAAAATCATTATTCAAGTACTGATTTTCCTTAGACCTTCCTTCTGTATGACCTACGCTTATTATCTCTGCACATCAAATGAAGCATTATTCATAAGTCGTTTAATCTGGTCAACGCTTGTGATGTTAGTATCGCCGCGGATAGCGTGCTTCATTACTGAAGAAGCTACTGCGAAATTGACGATATCTTCGTGCTTCCAGTCATTCTGCATAAGAGCATAGATAAGACCAGAAGAGAATGCATCTCCACCACCAACACGGTCAACAATCTCAAAATTGAGTGTCTTGCTTTCGTAAGTCTTTCCGTCAGCATAGTAGAAAGCCTTAAGAGAGTTATTACTTCCTGAATGAACATAACGTACTGTTCTTGCAATTGCTTTCATATGGTACTGCTCATCAATAGCCTTGAATACTCTGTCCATATCCTCAAATGATGGATCCATAGTAAGGCCGTCCTTAACATCTGTACCATCTGCATTGTATACATGGATAGGCTCAATACCTATAAGTACATCTACATATGGAAGATATCTGCTGAGTACATCCCTTGCTGTTTCAAAAGACCATAATGTACTTCTGAAATTAGGATCAAAGCTTACCGTAAGTCCAAGCTTCTTAGCTGCCTTGATAGCCTTATCTATAAGACGACGGCAGTTATATGAAAGAGCTGGTGTGATGCCACTTAAATGTAACCAGTCATAATCCTTTAAGATGTTCTCAAAATCTACATCCTTATAATCATATTCAGCAAATGCTGAGCTTCCTCTATCATATATTACCTGTGAAGGTCTTACTGAAACACCTTCTTCAAGGTAATAAAGTCCCATTCTTCCGTCAGACTTGATAATGTGCTTAGTGTGTACATCATTAGCCTTAAGGTAGTTGATACAAGACTTACCAAGGTCTGTGTTAGGTAATACTGTAAAAAATGTTGAATCTACACCAAGGTTAGCGAGTGAAACTGCTACGTTGGCTTCTGCTCCACCATAGTTAACTATGAAATTGTGGGTTGTAACTATCTTCTCATAGTTAGGTGGTGACAATCTTAACATCAATTCGCCAATTGCTATGAACTTCATACGTGCCTCCATCTATCATTAAACTTTAAACCTGATATTAAGTAATATTTTATGGCAATAATCTGTACTTTTATTGCTCTATATTGTCAAAATAATACTCCATTTAATGATACTACTTATCCTATAAAATTGCAAATTGTATTTAACGCATTAACTCATAAATACCGCAGTATTTTGTTGCATTAACACACCATTTCATTGTATAATTAAAAATATTTTGAAGCGAGGAAAGTAATACCTATGGACATTTACGAATCATTGAACTCTATTTTAGTAACTTTATTCAATGATATAATGAACATTGAAGAAAAGGCTTTAATTACAGATGAATTTTCTGACATCACAGTTACTGATATGCACATAATTGAAGCTATCGGAATTAAAGAGCCACGCACTATGGGAACAATATCCAAGGCCTTAGGCGTGACTATGGGAACTCTTACAGTCGGCATTAACGGACTTGTTAAAAAGGGATATGTAATAAGGACAAGAAGTGAAGAAGACCGCCGTGTCGTATATGCTTCCCTCACACCAAAGGGTAATGCGGCATACACTCACCATATGAGATTTCATCGGGATATGATTAAACATATAACTGACGATTTAAGCGAAGATGAAGCCGCCGTACTTATTAAGACATTTACAAGACTTGAAGATTATTTTAAAAGCATATCATAACATTCAAAATGATTATGGAATTATATTAACATATAACTATACTGTCGCAGCTGCGTAACCTTTAACGCACTGTCTGCATAGCAAAAACCCCACAGATATGAATTTCTGTGGGGTTTTTTGAAAGATTATTAATCTTTCCGCCGACCGGGCCGGCATAATTTATATATGAGAGTTTTGGAAAAGTAAGCTTATTTAGTTAATTCAGCTGTCTTATATATAAACGTTACTGAATTATCCTTACCATCTGACTTACCAAGGAATGTGTTGTAATTCTGACCAAGCTTGATTACTTCCTTGATTGTATCTACTGCTGTATCAGCATCATCACCAACAAGACTTGTAATAGCTTTAATACCTGTCTCATTGAATTCTGCCATACCATCTTTAAGTGTTATAGCACCATCATTAAGCTGTGTTACACCATCTGCTAAAGTTACAGAAGATGACTTAAGTGTTGATGTTCCATCAGCAAGCTGTGTAGAACCACTTCTTAAAGCTTCGTTGTTAGAATTAAGTGTGCTGAAACCGCCTGCAATCTGTTCAATACCACCGTTAAGTGTATCATTATTGTCGTTAAGCTGTGCAAGTCCTGCGCTTATCTGTGCTATACCACCATTAAGTGTATCATTGTTATCGCTAAGCTGTGCAAGTCCTGCACTTATCTGTGCTATACCACCATTAAGTGTATCATTGTTACCACTAAGCTGTGCAAGTCCTGCATTAAGCTGTGATGCACCTGCGTTAAGTGTATCGTTATTCTTAACAAGTTCACCAAGTCCGTCTGTTAATGACTGGCTTCCATCTGTAAGCTGCTTTAATGCTGCATTAATAGTTTCATTATTGCTAAGATTGCTGACAACTGCATCTAATGCACTTGAAGCACCTATATTACCAGCAGCCTTAATAAGAAGTCCTAACTGGTTAGCATATACATAATCCTTTGAACCAGCCTGTGATACCTGTGGAGTATATGGCTTACCGCTTGTCACAGCTTCTGTATATGTCTCTGTTATTATATTAGTTGTATAAGCTGTAAGATACTTTACAAAATAAGTCGATATATCTGTTGCTGCCTCACTACTGCTCTTCTTGCCCAGATTACTAAGGTCTGTTGCTATAGTTACATCACTAAGGCCTAATGCTGTTCCTAATTTCTGTAAATCAGCTGCCTGCTCCATAACAGTCTTTCCTGTTGAGTCTGCTACAGAATTCATCTTATAAGCTGTTGAATTAGCTGCAAGTTCCTTAACAACATTTCCAATAAGTGCTGTCTTAATGCTCTTTATTCCTTCATTTAATTGTGAAGCTCCTGCCTCTGCACTAGCAACACCATCTGTATAAGCCTTTAAACCTGTCTGTAATGAAACTGCACCTGCTGCCGCACTGGCAACACCGCCTGTATATGTTGAAAGACCACTCTGTAATGTGCCTGAACCTGCATTAAGTGCTCCTACACCATCAGTATAAGTCTTTAAACCTGACTGTAACTGTCCTGCACCTGCACCAAGCTGGTTAGCTCCTGCTGTGTATGCACTGATACCATCCTTAAGCTGTCCTGCACCTGCTGCCAGAGCTGTAGCACCATCTGTATAAGCATAGATACCATCTTTAAGCTGGCTTGCACCATCATTTAACTGGTTCACGCCATCTGTAAGTGCTGGAATACTGTCAGAAAGTGTCTGTGTACCATTCTGGAGAGCAACTGTTCCATCTGTAAGCTGGTCAGCTGCTGACTGAAGCTCATTCATCTTATCTTCAAGCTTAGCAAGTGAGAAATCATCTGTATCTATATCATTAAGTGTGCTTGTTGTAGCAACTGACATAGACATATCAAGCTCGAAATCCTCTACATCTGCTGATATTTCAAAGTATTCTGGAATATCCATATCAAGGCTTTCACCATCAAACTTAAGGTTTAAAGTATCCTTTAAGCCTGGCATAGCCATACCAAGTGCAATGATATTATCGCCAACCTTGCTTACCTTGCCGTTAGTAACTTCTACATTACTGAACTTATCTGTTGGAAGAAGTGTTCCTGTAATCATAGTAAATGGAACATAAGCTGTCTGTGACTTTCCATTAACTGTTATATTCTTCTTCTCATTGTTAGTATAGTCATATCTGATAGTAACCTTACCACTCTTGCCAATCATATCTTCTGGCTTAGTTTCAACACCATTTAACTTGTAAGTAACCTTTATTGAAACAGGAGCAGTCTTATCAGATGTGCTCTGGTTAGTTGTTGTTTCGCCCTTAGAATCAGTAACCTTTTCTGTTACAAGAACGTGATCCTGAGTTCCGTCTGCCTTATCAAATACATATACCATCTCGTCTCTTGTATTTGTCTTTAATGTACTTGTATTTGATATTGAAAGCTCGTTCTTAATAGCATTTGTTATAATATTCTCTGTATTAGAAGCAGCCTCACTGCTTATTGCAACCTCACTGCCTGTCTGATTATATGCTGTGCTAGTGCCACAGCCTGTAAGTGTTGAAGCAATAAGAACAACACTTAATAATACTGAACTATATTTAAATAAAGTCTTCTTAACCATAACTATTCCTCCATTTTCTTACTTCCTGATATATTCTTATATCTGTTACGGCATATACACCTTTGACCCGTTCATACATCTTTCTGATTACATATCCTGATTCTTCTTAGGCTTAAATCCTATACTTGTATTGATAATGAGCTTATCACATAATACAAACAATGATGGAAGTATGAAGATAACTACGAACATACTTATAATTGCACCACGCGCCATAAGTGTACAAAGCGAACCAATCATATCAACTGAAGCTATACATCCAACACCAAATGTTGCGGCAAAGAAACCAAGCGCACTAACAATAATTGATGGTATTGATGTTGAAAGAGCTATCTGGATTGCTTCCTTCTTAGCGTATCCCTGGCTTCTTTCCTTCTTATATCTTGTTGTCATAAGAATAGCATAATCGACTGTTGCACCAAGCTGGATAGTACCGATAACTACTGATGCAATAAATGGTATCTGTGTATGCGTAAAATATGGAATACCCATATTAACAAAGATAGCAAATTCGATTGCTGAAACAAGTATAATTGGAAGCGATATTGATTTAAGTACGAACAGGATAATAACAAATATAGCTACTATTGATACCGCACTGACTGTCTTAAAGTCCTTATCTGTTATAGTGATAAGATCCTTGGTACAAGGAGCTTCACCAACTACCATTGCCTTAGAATCGTAAGACTTTACAATATCATTCACCTTACTAATCTGATTGTTAATTTCATCTGATGCTATTTTGTAATCTGTAGCAATCATCATTATCTGATAATCTTCACCCTTAAGCTCTGATACTGTCTTAGCCGGTAAGAATTCCTGTGGAATACCAGACTTAAGTGCTGTGTCAAGTCCGAGTGCGAACTGTACACCGTCTACATCACCTAACTTATCAAGCATTTCGTTAGCTGTATCTGTAGACATACTAGAGTCAGCAAGTATCATATAGATTGAATTCATATCAAAGTTTTCTTCCAGCTTCTTATTAGCCTGTGAGCAGGCAAGGTCATCTGGAAGTGTATCAGACAAATCATAATATACTGATGTATGATTCTGTCCATATATAGCAGGTCCTAATAATACAACAAAGACAATTACAAATATCCATGAGTGGTTTACTATAAATGTAGCAAGCTTATCGAAGTTTGGCATAATCTCACAATGCATTGTCTTCTCTAATGCCCTGTCAAATGTAAGTATCAATGATGGAAGGATTGTTACACAACCGATAACACCGAATACAACACCCTTTGCCATAACGATACCAAGGTCAAGACCAAGTGTGAAGCTCATAAAGCAAAGTGCAATGAAACCTGCAACTGTTGTTATAGAAGAACCAACTACGGATGTAAGTGTATTACTAATGGCAACTGCCATCGCTTCCTTGTGGTCATCCGGATATATTTCCTTCATTTCCTTGTAGCTGTGCCATAAGAAGATTGAATAATCCAGTGTAACACCTAACTGAAGTACAGCCGCAAGAGCTTTAGTTATATATGAAACCTCACCTAATAAAATGTTAGAACCCAGGTTGTATACAATTGCCATTCCTATACTTATCATAAAGAATACTGGTACAAGAAATGAATCCATAAATATAGCAAGCACGATACATACAAGAACTACTGCTATAAGTACATAAAGTGGTGTCTCTTTCTCCGAAAGATTCTTAGTATCCGTAACTACTGCTGACATACCACTTATAAAGGCCTGACCCTCTGTCTGCTCTCTTATCTGTATGATAGCATTCATAGTATCATCACTTGAAGTTGTATTATCGAAGAATATTGCAAATAAAGTTGTATCTGTGCTGTCATTCTCGAAATACTTTCTGAATTTTGATGGAACAATCTCAGATGGAACATCTTCACCAACTATTCCTGTGTAAGAAATAACCTGTGCAACGTGGTCTACATTCTCTACCTTCTTAATAAGTCTGTCAGTAGACTTCGTATCCATATTCTGGACAACGACCATCGCGTATGCACCCTTATTGAAGTCATCCATAAGAATGTCCTGACCCTGCATAGTCTCTATCTCATTCGGAAGATAATACAGAATATCGTAATTAACTCTTGTATTAAAGTATCCGATTGCAGATGGAATAAGAAGCAGGAAACTCAGAATAAGAATTGGAATTCTGAGTTTAACAATTACTTTTCCAAACTTTTCCATAACTCGCCTCATTTCTACGTCTGCGACGTAATTTTACTTTGATTGGACTGATAACCTCTCAATAATTAATAACTCTCTTAATTAATTACATTTATTATCAATTCAATACATATGACCGTGATCTCTCAAATATGACTTTTGGTCATTTTCTTTGCAAGTGTTATTCTAGCACAAAATGACCGATAGTCAATACTCAAAATGACTAAAAGTCATTTTTTTATAGATTTTTTATTTTCAACATGGTAGAATATTAATTGACAGAACAACTAATATTATGCCTGCATTAGATTGGAGATTTTATGGGAAAACTTGAGAACAACAAACAACAGAAAAGGACTTCCCTCTTAGATACAGCTTTTAAGCTCTTTACAACGCAGGGTGTTTCCAAGACATCAATTGCCGAGATTTCACAGAAAGCTGGAATTGCCAAGGGCACTTTTTATCTGTATTTCAAAGATAAATATGATATAAGAAATAAGCTCGTTTCTCACGAGGCAAGCAAGCTCTTTAAAAATGCAGTGAGTGCATTAGAGCTTCATATAAAAGAACAGCAGATTAATGACCATTCGTTTACAATTACATTTACCGAGGAGATTATATTTATTGCTGACCACATAATTAATGTGCTTAACACCAACCAGACACTTCTTACATTTATATCAAAGAACCTGTCATGGGGAATATTTAAAGAGGCTCTTACAACCAATGTCGCTGATGACGACATTAATTTTAAAGATATCTACTATGAAATGCTTGAAGACTCTGGTCTTAACCTCAACGAGCCCGAGATTATGCTGTTTATGATTGTCGAGCTTATAAGCTCAACATGCTACAGCTCAATCCTTTACAAAGAACCAGCTGATATTGACAGGCTCAAGCCTTACCTTTATAAGGCCATTAAGGCAATTATCAATGAACATACAATAGAAGATTAGAAGATAAGAAATCCCCTTCCTTACCAGAAATATTATCTGACAAAGAAGGGGATTTGTACCACTCCACCTATAATTTTAAAATTTACTCTTAAATTTATTTTAGCTAAGACTCTCTTTTAATCACTCTTTTATATAAGTTTTTAACATTTGTGTAACATTTTTTCTTTTAAGAACTAATTTCCCAGAAGCTTATTATATATATCCCTCTTAGATACGCCCCTGTCCCTGGCTGCTGCCTTCATAGCCTCTTTTTTATCAAGTCCCTGTGCTATATACATATCAACGTGTTCCTGCTCAGACATAGTAAGCCACTGTGCCTGTGCTTCCTCTTTAAGCTCATTTCTGTCTTTTCCAGCAATTACAAGAACATACTCGCCCCTTGGCTGGTTATTCTCATAATAACTGCACGCCTCTGCAAGCGTTGTAACCATACTATTCTCATAGCGTTTGGTAAGTTCCTTGCATATAGTAACTGCCCTGCTTCCTCCTAACACCTCAGAAAGCTCTTTAAGTGTCTTTAAAAGCCTGTGTGGAGCTTCGTATATAATCATTGTTCTTGTTTCATCTTCAAGCTCTTTTAATATGTCTTTACGCTCATTCTTGTCCGCCGGAAGAAATGCTTCAAATGCAAAACGTCTTGTTGCCTGTCCCGACATTGTAAGTGCCGTTATACACGCTGCCGCACCAGGAACTGATGATACCTTAATTCCTGATGCAAGTGCCTGCCTTACAAGCTCCTCTCCCGGGTCAGATATTCCAGGTGTTCCAGCATCAGTTATTACAGCGACTGACATTCCTTTAAGCATCTTCTCAACAAGCACCTTTGCCTTATCATACTTGTTATATTCATGATAGCTTGTCATCGGCGTATTAATCTCAAAATGATTAAGCAGCTTTATGCTGTTTCTCGTATCCTCCGCCGCAATAATATCAACTTCCTTTAATATCCTTAACACCCTGAACGTAATATCCTCAAGATTACCAATCGGAGTTGCACACAAATATAACTGCCCAACTCCGCTATTATTATGAGAGCCATTAAATTCTTCAAGTGCCTGCACACTATCATAATCAATATCTGTAATATTATCTTCCATACTGCTCCTCTCTTAAATTCATACTAATTGTACATTTTTAAAAGTTCTTCCGTGTAACTTCCATCGCTATTGTATACAATAAGTGGTTCTTCCACTATAAGCTGTGAACGTCCGCCCTTTACCGCCTCTATAAGCACCATATTAGCTGGCTTATCTATATGCGGATACACAAGCCTTATACGCTTTGGCTCAAGGTGGTTATTCTTCATAGAAGTAAATATATCTACAAGTCTTGATGGTCTGTGAACCATATACATATGTCCCTTAACCTTAAGGCACTTTGAAGCTTCCCTTACAACGTCCTCAAGACTGCATAGAAGCTCGTGTCTTGCGATTGCCTTGGCACTCTCAGGATTAACAATTCCGTGATTTTCATTCATATATGGTGGATTGCTTGTAACCACATTAAAAGAAGCCCCACCTAAAATATGTGAAGCTTCTTTAATATCACCTTTTACAATATTAACCTTGTCTGACAGACTATTAAGTTCAACATTTCTGACAGCAAGGTCATAACTGATATCCTGAATTTCCAAGCCTGTATACATACTGCCTGGATTTTTCGCCTGCATAAGAATTGGTATTACACCATTTCCAGTACCCATATCAAGCACCTTCTGGTTCTTTCCGGCCTTCGCAAATGTAGACAACAACACAGCATCCATTCCAAAACAGAACACATCTGTATTCTGGATTAGTCTGAGATTATCCCTGCATAAGTCATCAATTCTCTCATTGGCATTAATACCTGCATTAATCTTAGCATCAGTCATCATTAATATGGGCTTTTCCTTCCTTTTTCTCAAGCTCTTCGAGTTCTTTTAACTCTTTATCATCTATATTCATTCTGTCGTTTCTTCTCTTAGGCTTAAATCTAAGCTCAGCAACAGGATACTCTCTTATCTCTTTCTCATCTCCATCAAGTGTGACAATTACCTTAACAAGCTGTCTTAACACATTAACGCTTGATACCTCACCCTTTAACTTCTCAGGTGTAGTAACATAATCTCCCACATTAGGAAGGTTGCTGTTAAGCTCCTCGTAAGTTTCCTGCTCATTCTTAAGACAGCACATAAGTCTTCCACACACACCCGATATCTTTGATGGATTAAGCGATAAATTCTGTTCCTTTGCCATCTTAATTGACACTGGTATGAACTCTGGCATATATGTTGCACAGCACAATGGTCTTCCACAAGAACCAATTCCGCCTAATATCTTAGTTTCATCTCTTACACCAATCTGACGAAGTTCAATTCTTGTCTTAAATACTGCTGCCAGATCCTTTACAAGCTCTCTGAAATCAATTCTTCCATCCGCTGTAAAGTAGAACAATACTTTATTATTGTCAAATGTATACTCAACCTTTATAAGCTTCATTTCAAGATTATGCTTCTTAATCTTCTCAAGACATATCTTATACGCTTCTTTTTCCTTTTCCCTGTTCTTAGCTTCCCTTTCATCATCATCAGGTGTCGATATTCTGATAATAGCCTTAAGCGGCTGTACAACTGCTGAATCCTCAACCTCTCTTTCACCAAGAACAACGTGGCCATACTCAATTCCTCTTGCTGTTTCAACAATAACGTGCTGACCAACCTCAACATTATACTGTCCCGGTGCAAAGAAATATATTTTGCCCACCTGCCTGAATCTAACACCAACAACTTTAGTCATCTATTTTTAATCTCCAATCCTGCCAAATATTAATTCCTAACATCAGCCAATTATTCACTAACTGCCTACATATCCTCTTTCATAGCCATAATAAGAAGTTCTATGCATAAGTCAAAATTAACATTGGCCTTAAGTCTTACCTTTACTTTATCTATAGAATTAAGTATATCCTGAATTCCTTCGTATGACATAACCTCAGCCTGCGATTTGATAAGCGAAATCTCATCACTAAATATTAGATAATTCGTATCATTGGTACTCTTAAACATAAGCACGTCCCTGAACCACATAGCCATAAGATCAAGATAATCGTCTATTGTAAGCTTGTAATTAGTCACATCTTTAACAACTGCCATTATGTCTGCCGCCGTCATATCCTTCACATTCTTGATAACGTGCATAACATCATTCTTTAAATGTGCGAATTCCGTACTTTCTATAATAGTCTTAGCACGTCCAATCTTACCCTGTGCAAAATCAGCCGCAAACTTACGTTCATATTCTGACACGTCATAGTTATCCTTAAGATAATCCATAACTACGCTTTCCTTTAATGGCTTTAAATCAAGAAGCACACATCTTGATATAATAGTCTGTAAGAAAATGTCTGCGTTAGTCGTAAGAAATATAACAATACCATACGCTGGTGGCTCTTCTATAGTCTTAAGAAGTGCATTCTGTGCCTGCACTGTAAGCTTCTCAGCCTCATCTATAATGTATATCTTATAACGGCTTGAGTATGGTTTAATAAGCATATCTGATATTATCTGATCTCTTACATCATCTACACCTATACTTGCAGGCTTCTCGTGTCGTACCCATATTATATCAGGCTGATTGCCTGACTCTGTCTGTATACAGGAATGACATTTATTACAAGGCTTATTATCGCCTTCTGCCTCACACTGTAATGCTTTTGCAAATATCTTGGCAATCATCTTCTTTCCAGCACCAAGCCCTCCATTGATAATGTAAGCGTGTGATACCTTATCTAATTTAATTGCGTTCTGTAAATGCTCTTTAATTGTATCGTATCCATAAATATCTGAAAATGTGCTCATTATATACTCCAATCTTATGCTGATATATCAAGCAATAAACCCCTGATATCATCAATTCTTCCTACAATCTCAAGATGATTTTTCTCTTCTTTAACAAGTTCTCCTGCCAGCTCATCAAGATTCTTATCCACAAGTTTAACAATACCATATACTCTGTGTCTGCCTCGTCTATCAAGAAAGTTCTCTCTTGAGAACTTATGGGAACGGTTAACAACCTCATTAAGAAACCCCTTAACAAGCTCCCTGTACTTTCGCATATCCTTAATATCCATATGCTTTGCAATCTTCTCACCCTGCTCAGTAATCTGTTCCATCATACTGCCAAGCTTTTCCTGAAGATCCTTTTCTTCTATATTACTAATAAGAGTAAACTTAAAACTACTGTCCGTACTCTCTGTATTCTTCACCTGCTGAACTGAAGATGATGTCTGTATATCATTAATCTTTATATCCATAACTTTACTCTCTTTCGTGTCCACCATCATATAATTGTATCATATAAATATCATTAATACAATTCAAGCCAACTCACTCTTACTGCATTTATAAAAGCTGCTGTTTAATTGCCTCTTTGATGTCCCTGATACAATCCTCTATTGTTCCATCGTTGCTAAATCTCTGATTAATTCCGGCTTCCTTAATCTTTTCCTCCGAGAAATCTTTACTGTCTGCAAGAAAACGCCTGCACATTTCCTCATACTGTGGTACTTCCTGCTTCTGTTCCCTGTTGATAGCTCTCATAAGCCTTATTCCATCATCGACTTCTATATATATCGGTAATATTGCATCTTTTCCAAAGTATGCACAAAATTTATTGTAAGCCTCAATAGTACCTATAACAATATACTTGTCACCGCTTCCAAGCCTGATCTGCCCATCATCAACTGTAAAATACTTCCACTCTCCATACACTGTGTTATATATCCGCATCTCTATTACTTTATCCGCCGCTTCAAGCTCCAATGCCTTCTCATTATCTACATAATAATACTCTACACCTTCTTTTTCTCCAGCTCTCATAGGTCTTGTTGTATACATAATAACAGTCTTAAGATTTAGCTCCTTATCACCAACTAAAGCCTTAAATATATTATCTTTACCACTTGAACTTTTTCCCATTAAAAATGCTATCTCAGGCATAACAAAGCTCCTTCTTTTACACCTACAACCTCCAGACCTGCCTCACCGGCCGCCTGAAGTATTGCAATAATCTTTCGTGTAATAACCTCTCCCGGACATAATATCGGTATTCCCGGTGGATATACATACACTGACTCTCCACTTATCTTACCATATATCTTCTCATTATTCATCTGAATTTCATCACAACCTGATAAATCACGCCTGTTAAATGCTTGTGCAATTGTCAACGCCTGCTCATCCCTGAAATCAGCAACATTTATCTTATTACCATTATCCTGATTATTAATTGAACTATAATTTAATCTATTGTCTGCCTCACCATTATGTATGCTATTAAATCTATTATCTAAATCCTTGTCTACTTTTGAATTTAGTATATCTTCCCTATCATATTTACTGATACTCTCATCTATTTCTTCATCTATCTCCTTTAATGCCGCAAGAACTCTATTATCTAATTCTTCGTCTATCTCTTTTAATGCCGCAAGAAATCTATCATAATACTCCTGCGAGTCAAATATTGATGTCATCGCTATTACATATTTTATAGATGACATTTCAAGCTGGATTTTATATTTATAAAATAGAGTGTCATATAACCATTTTGCATCTTTATATCCTAATACAAGCTTTGATATGTCGTCTGTATTTATTAACCTGATGTGCTTTAATTCTGACAATCCATTTCTTAAAATAGTGAGCTTATCAACATATTCAGCAAATAATTTATCACCGTCATTCTTAACAATGCTTAAGCTTCTTGCTATGGAAGACATTAATATATACGATGGGCTTGTCGACTGGTATATATTCCAATACCTTCTTATGCGTTCTACATCAACTATTCCATAATTAATATGCATAATCGCTGTCTGTGTAAGTGATGGAAGGGTCTTATGCACACTGTTAATTACTACATCAGCCCCACTCTTAACTGCTGACTGAGGAAAGCTTTCTGAGAAATTAAAATGTGCACCATGAGCCTCATCAACAATCAATGGAATATTATATTGATGAAGATACTCTGCTATTGATTTAATATCAGATACATTTCCCTCATAAGTTGGTGATGTAAGTATCACGGCTTTAATATCATTTCTGTCATGGTCTGAGCTGTATTTATCCACAATGAACTTAATTTCTTTTAATGTTATCCCCTTATAATACCCATATTCCTCATCATATTCTGGATAAATATACACAGGATTCAGTTCATTGAGGATAACTGCATTATAAACTGATATATGACAGTTTCTTGCCATTATAACAACATCATTTTTATGGGTAACTCCGCATATTGCCGACATATTACCTGCAGTGCTTCCATTTACCAGATACCAGCTCTCATCAGCTCCATAAAGCTCCGCCGCCTCATCAAACGCATCTTTAATAATAGTTTCGGCATTGTGCATATTATCAAAACCATTAATCTCCGTTATATCTTTCTCATATGGATTTCCCATATCACCCATATATAACTCAATTAATTCTTTATTTCTCTTAGCCCCCGGCATATGCATAGGTACTATATTTTCATCTTTATATTTATCTAACTTAGACAATATATCATTATATTTAACATTCGGTTTAATGCCTGAATTTTTATTTGTAGTTCCTGCATTGCCATTCAATAATATATCATCATATTTAATATCCTTATTTGTAGTTCCTGTTTTATCCGATTTTCCCGTTTTATCTAAATTCATCTTTATACTCTTATCTTCATTCCAATTCATTGTTACACTCTCATCTTTTATTTACTGTTATTTATTATTGGGATACAAAAAAACCATAGATACTACATAACGTAATACCTATGGTATAAATAAGTGCCTAGAACCGGAATCGAACCAGTGACACGAGGATTTTCAGTCCTCTGCTCTACCGACTGAGCTATCTAGGCAAAGTAGCGGGGACAGGATTTGAACCTGTGACCTTCGGGTTATGAGCCCGACGAGCTTCCGAGCTGCTCTACCCCGCGTCATCTATAACTATTGTATTCATATATGATGAAGATTATTCATCAAATGGGCGGAGAAGGATTCGAACCTTCGAAGGCAGTGCCAGCAGATTTACAGTCTGTCCCCTTTGGCCACTCGGGAATCCACCCATATAAAATTAAATTAACAATAACCCTAGCCTTCCAACCAAGATATTATTGTTAATAAAAAGCCGACAGTCGGAGTCGAACCAACAACCTGCTGATTACAAATCAGCTGCTCTGCCATTGAGCCATGTCGGCATATAAATGGGACCTACAGGGCTCGAACCTGTGACCCTCTGCTTGTAAGGCAGATGCTCTCCCAGCTGAGCTAAGATCCCATA